>DFZE01000174.1 GCA_002382065.1 Desulfobacteraceae bacterium UBA4064 | reverse complement strand
GGCACGGAGTTCCAAATCAGGTTTAAGTCTGTCGGAAATAAATAAATGCCATAGGGGCGCCGAGACGCAATGCATTGCGTCTCTACAGGGTTGGGGTTATAAAGCACATCCTGTGAGATTTTCAAGGCGTTCGCCGCAATCCGGTCAAAAGCAAAAATTTAACATCTGAAAAGCTATATAAAACAGCGAGGAACCGAAATTTTCATGGTGATCCGCCTTTGTTCATGCAATAATGGATGAAATGCTTGTGACCTGGATTGTAGAGACAAGGGATGCCTTGTCTCTACGTTCCCAACGACCCGTCATTACTTATATTTATTGAGATGTTACTAAAATTGATTGCAAGGAACTTTATTGGATGATTGAAAAATTACGGATTACTGCTTCCCGGGTAATTGTTGTCCTGCTGTTTTTATTAATATGTTTTTCAAACAGGCTATGGGAAGAGACAGTACCATTTGTAGCCGAGATTCTTTTTCTTATTGGTGTATTTCTGGTGGGCATTGCATGTATGGGAAGATTATGGTGTTCTCTCTATATTGCCGGCTATAAGACAGACAAATTGATTACGCAGGGGCCATATTCCATGTGTAGAAACCCGTTATATTTTTTCAGTTTTTTGGGTGCTGTCGGTCTGGGGTTCGCCTCCGAGACCCTTTTAATCCCATTCCTGATTTGTATTGCGTTTGTCGTTTATTACCCGTTTGTCATCAAGAGTGAGGAAAAAGAATTAATGAGATTGCACACGTGTGCATTTGATATTTATATGAAAAAAGTGCCACGGTTTTTCCCCAAAGTCTCCCTGCTTCAGGAACCTCATGAATATGTCGTAAAACCAAGAATATTTAAACAACATATATTCAGTGCGCTTTGGTTTGTATGGGTTTTGGGAATTTTTGAAATTATTGAAGAACTCAATGTCCTGCATATTTTTCCAACGATATTCAGAATATATTGATTTGTTTCCGGCTGATGCTGTGTCCGGTTCGATCTACTGGCCGAGACACGGCATAAGTAGAGACAAGGCATGCCTTGTCTCCTACGGTCACGGTCAGACGGACGGAACGGAGATCATGGCCCAAAATTTCATCTTGACACACCATTGGACCAAATCGGAACCAGGCCCAAATTGTTACTCATGCCAAGGTTTTTTTAACCCGCGATGCGGCCAGGGCGATGAAGGATACGGCCAAAATCAGTTGGGCCACGACCGCATGCCAGAGGGCATTCAGGCCGACGCCTTTCATGACCACGCCTCGAAGAATTTCAAGATACCAGCGCATGGGGTTGGCATATGTGGCGTATTGCACGGATTCCGGCATGTTTTTGATGGGAAACATGAATCCGCTCAACAGCACGCAGGGCATGAGAATCAGAAATGCGGTCAAAAGGGCCTGCTGCTGGGTTTGGGCGCTGGCGCTGATCAACAGGGCCAGTCCCAGATTGCCGCAGAGATAAATTCCGGTCAGGGCATACAGCAGAAGCAGGCTTCCCTGAATCCGGATATCAAAGACCAGCATGGCGATGCCCAGCATCATGGTCATGGTGATGTATCCGGTAATGATATACGGGATGGTTTTTCCCAGAATATATTCCATCCGGCGGATGGGCGTCACCATGACCTGCTCGATCGTGCCGATTTCCTTTTCCCGGACAATGCCGATACTGGTCAGAAGAATGCTGAAGATGAGCAGCATCACGGCGATAAGGGCCGGTACAAAATAGTGTTTGCTTTCCTGGTTGGGGTTGAACCATGCCCGGCTGACCAGTTCCACCGGTGCGGCCTGAATCCCGCCCGCGCTCAGACGCTGTGCCAGAAGCGCCTGATTGTAGGGTCCGATAATGCCATTGACATATCCCATGATGATGGCCGAGGTGTTGCTGTCCGTGCCATCGGTCAGTATCTGGACACTGGCCTGCTTTCCGGAATGGATATCCTGTTCAAATCCCGGGGGGATGGATATCACAACAGACACCTCTCCTTCATCCAGAAGGGGCGCCACATCGCTGTGGGATGTCAGAACCCGGGTCAGGCTGAAATACCCGCCGGCCGTAAACCGGTTTGTCAGTTCACGTGATGCCGAGGACCGGTCCATATCGAGGATCGCGGTTCGAATATCCGTGACATCGGTTGTCAGGGCAAATGCCATGATCATCATCTGAATGACCGGAAAACCAAACACCACCACCCGCATTCGCGGATCCCGCAGCATTTGCAGAAATTCTTTGATCAACATGGGTTTCAGACGTCCAATCATGGGTTCACTCCAGTTCAAACTTCAGTTTTAGGTGCGCCAGAGCAATCAGGATCAGTGCGTACAAAAACAGCATCAGGGCATTGGCCCACAGGATTTCAAGGCCGATGCCCTTCAGGTAGATGCCCCGGAGCAGGGTGATGAAATACCGGGCCGGAACGATATAGGTCAGATATTGAAGCGCCTCCGGCATGTTGTGAATGGCAAACACAAATCCGCTTAAAATGAGGGTCGGCAGAAATCCGGACACAATGGCAATCTGATTGGCCAGAACCTGGCTTTTGAGCACGATGCTGAGCGTCATGCCCAGAAACAGGGCGCCGGTCAGAAACAGGGCGGCCATGCCAAAGAGGAGTGCCGGATTGCCCCGAATCGGAACCTGAAACACCCATCGGCTCATGATGACCGCAATCAGGACATCGATCATGCCGATGATGAAATAGGGCACAACCTTTCCCAATATCAGTTCGGCCGGCCGTATCGGTGTGCTGATGAGCTGCTCCATTGTCCCCATCTCCCATTCCCGGGCAATGGTGACACTTGTCAGCATTGCCGAAATCACGACCAGAACAATGGCGATGATACCGGGCAGGATGGCGTTTTGACTGCGCTGATCCATGTTGTACCACACCCGTGGAATAAAATTGACCGGCTGTATGGTCCCTGACAGACCGGCTTTGGCCAGCAGACGGATACTGGTGTTGATGTTGTAGGCCGCGGTAATGGCGCTGACATAGCTCATGGCCAGGCGTGAGGTGTTGGCATCGCCGCCATCGACAATGGCCTGAATGTAAACCGGCATATTCCGGTTGAGACGGCCGGCAAAATCAGCGGGGATGACAAGTCCGATCATGGCCTGATTCCGGTCCAGGGCCTCCTGAATCGATGGATAGCCATCGGAATAACCCACGATTGAAAAATACGGAGAACCCTGGAACAGGCTGATAAATTCACGGCTTTCCGGTGTTCTGGACTGATCCCAGACGCGAGTGGGTATGTTTTTCAAATCCAGGGTCAGGGCATACCCGTACAGAAAAATCAGAAAAACCGGAATGGCAATGGCAAGGGCCAGGCTGCGCCAGTCCCGGATGACATGAATGAATTCCTTGTGTACAACTGCCTGAAACCGCTGCCATTTGAACATGATTCAGCTCCTGTTTCCTGTGCCCGTGGTACGGCCGATACTGGCTTCGATCAGGGACACAAACACATCCTCCATGCCCGGCAAAACCGGCGCCAGTCTGTCCACAGCGATGCCACGTATTTTCAGCAGATTCCGGATGGCCGCTTCTGCAGCCTCAGAATCGGCGACAACCGCATGAAGTCCGGCGCCAAACAGGGCCGCATCATGGACTTCCGGCAGGGTTGCCACGGCATCCAGAATTTCCTGGGGTTTGGCGCACTGCACATCCAGGATATACCGGTCTGTCATATTTGTTTTCAGTTCCAGGGGCGTGCCCAGAGCAATCATCCGGCCATGATAAATCATGGCGATCCGGTCACAGTATTCGGCTTCTTCCATATAATGTGTGGTCACAAATATGGTGACGCCAGCTTCGGCCATGCCGTAAATCATGTCCCAGAATCGCCTTCTGCTCAACGGATCGACGCCGCTGGTGGGCTCATCCAGAAACACGATGGCAGGCGCATGCAGGACGGCGCAGGCCAGGGCCAGTCGCTGTTTGACGCCCACGCTCAATACACCGGTTATGGAATGGCTTTTTCCGGAAAGTCCGGACATCCCGATCGCCCACGCTTTTCTGTCGGCCAACCGGGTTCCGGAAAGTCCATACACCCCGCCATAAAAGTTGATGTTTTCTTGGACGGTCAGGTCTTCATACAGGGAAAATTTTTGACTCATGTACCCGATATGCTGTTTGATGGCCTCGGGCTGCTGCCGGATATCATAACCGGCCACGGTCCCGGTTCCGTCTGAAGGCGTCAAGAGGCCGCAGAGCATCCGGATGGTGGTGCTTTTGCCGGCGCCGTTCGGGCCCAGAAATCCGAATATTTCGCCCTGACGGACCTGCAGGCTGATGGCATCCACGGCAACAAACTGTTTGAATCGTCGGGTCAGGCGGGTTAGCGCGACAACGGTGGGCTTGGGCTGATCCGGTGATCCGGACCGGTCTGGCAGGTGTTCAACCGGCAGGCTGAGGCGTGATGGTTTCTGTTCCGGCATCGGTTCACCCAGGAGGTGGACAAAGACATCTTCCAGATTGGCCGGTTCCTCGGTTATCCCTTCCACGTCGATTCCGGCTTCGGTCAAAATGTGTTGAATCCGGTTGCGGGTTTCGGTCACATCCGGGCAGACAACATGAACCCGGTCTCCAAACGCATTGCAGGGAAGATATTCCAGTCGGGACTGGATCACCTGCCTGACCTGTCTGGCCCGGGAACTGTGAATGGAGAGAATGTGGTCCGGCATGGATTGTTTGACCTCTGCCGGGGATCCGGATACCAGAAGTTTGCCCTGGCTGAGAAGCCCCACCCGGTTGCAGCGTTCGGCCTCGTCCAGATAGGCGGTGGCAACCAGTATGGTGGTCCCCTGATTCAGCAACTGGTAGAGAATTTTCCAGAAATCCCTTCGGCTGACCGGGTCAACGCCGTTGGTGGGTTCATCCAGCAGCAGAACCCGGGGCGTATGAATCAGGGCGCAGGCCAGTTGAAGTTTCTGCTTCATGCCGCCGGAAAGGGCGCCTGCCAGACGGGTGCGAAAGGGATGCAGATTGCTGAAGGTCAGGAGTTCATTCACCCGGTCGCTTCTTTCCGTCGCCGGTACGCCGTACAAATCCGCATAAAACCGGATGTTTTCATCAACGCTCAGATCACCGTACAATCCGAATCTCTGGCTCATGTAGGCCAGCCGGTCCTTGACCTGACCCGATTCGGTTCGGGCATTGTAGCCGGCAATCCGGGCCTCGCCGTCAGTGGGCCGCAACAGCCCGGCCAGCATGCGCAGCGTGGTGGTCTTGCCGGCCCCATCCGGGCCGACCAGGCCAAATATCTGACCGGTTACGACATCAAGGGACAGTTGATCCACGGCGGTCAGGTCACCAAACCGCCGGGTCAGACCAATCGCTTCGATGGCCATTTCGGGTCCGGGATCATTCATGAACTGTTATTATTACCATATTGTTTCATCACAAAACACGCAAAAAACACGAACAGAATGAGCTGCCCTGATTTCAGAAATCATGGAATATTGACATTCTGCTGCCTGCGATATATACGGTGATATATATTTTAACAACTGGAGACATGTCATGCAAACCGCAAAACTATTTATTAATGGTCGAAGTCAGGCTGTAAGGTTGCCAAAAGATCTCCGATTTTCCGGTAACGACATTTATATTAAAAAAATTGGCAAAATGGTTATCCTGTTGCCAAAAGATGATCCCTGGTCCTCACTGGTCAACAGTCTGGATCAGTTTACCGATGACTTTTTGGATAGCAGGGATCAACCCGAACAGGATTTTCGGGAAATAATCCAATGAAATTCATGCTCGATACCAATATTTGCATTTATATCATCAAACGGAAGCCGATAGAAATCATCGAACGGTTCAAGCAGACTGACATTTCGCAAATCGGTATCTCATCGATAACCCTGAGTGAGCTTGTATATGGTGTTTCCAAAAGCTCACGACCGGATCAGAATCAGATTGCGTTAACACAGTTTGTCGCGCCACTGGAAATATTGCCTTATGGTGATGACGCCGCCCAATATTATGGTGATCTCAGAGTCCATCTGGAAAAACAGGGTACACCAATCGGCTCTCTTGATATGCTGATCGCAGCTCATGCGCTTTCAATCGACTGCATCCTGGTTACAAACAATGAAAAAGAGTTTTCCCGAATACCGAATCTGAAGATCGATAACTGGGCAAAAAGCCTTTTAACTACCATTCCAATCCGGTGATCGCAATAACAATCCCCATATCTCGAAAAAAGGAAAAGGACCTGGAGAAAACCGTTAACCGGCAAGCACTTGATGGATGTCTTTCATGAGGCAATACAGATGGTGGGTGTCGGTCGGGCTGGGTCGAAAGTTGAAATGCTCATAAAAACGTTTTGCTTCATCGTCCTTTGCGTGAACAAAAAGTGCACGAACGCCTGCAATTTCAGCCGCCCGGTACGTCCGTAACATTGCGTCCTTGAGCAGGGCAGCGCCAAGACCCATACGCTGTACAGAAATATCCACAGCCAGCCGGGCAAGGATCATCAGCGGTACCGGATAACGCGCCAGGCCTTTTGTGACCCTTTTCGGAGCATCCGGATAGGCCACGCTTCCAATCGTCAGGCTATAATAACCAACGACCTGGTTGGCGCGGCATACCACGTAGGTTTGTGCGGAATTGGCTTTCTGGTTGACAATGGCATAACGTTTCAGGAAACGGTTGAGTTCGGGACGCCCACAGTCAAATGATTCCACATCATGTTCGATTCCAATTTTTATCACTGACGTCAAAATCTGGAAGGAATCACTGGTCATTCCGGGCACCCGGATTTTCCAATATGCTGGGTTCCATCAATAATTTTTTCAGTCTTGGCATGGGTGACGGTGGTGCATCGAGCGCATCCATAAACGCCTTCCATTGCGGTCCGGTGAGAGAAAACACCCGACGATTTGCAAGGACTTCCGCCGCTTGGGTCAGGGCGCTGTCAATTAAAAATTCGGTAACCGTCTTGTTGCTTGTTGCGGCCGCTTCCTGCAGGATGCGTTTAACAGTTGGTGTGGTTCGAACATCTATCCGTTCAGATTTTTGTGTACTTTCAAGAATCATTGCAAATAACCTCCTATTCTGTCTTACGGTATCATGCACACATGGTACGTACAAGAAAAAAACCAACCGCAAGGGTATCTGTTCAGGCACCATATATCTGTTGCTTATTTCATAACGGAAATAATCGCGTCCGCTGGCATTCCGGGTTTTAAGCCGCCATCCGGATTTTTCAGGTCAATTTTCAGGCGGATCATGAGCTTGATCCGTTCCTCAAAGGTTTGAACGGTTTTGGGGGTGAATTCGGCCTGGTCCGAAATAAAGGATATCTGCCCGGACCAGGTCTTTCCCGGATAGCTGTCGGTTGTCACGGTGGCCCCCTGACCATGATGTATTTTACCCAGATCCGTTTCCCGGACATAGCCCCGAAGCCAGGGGTTTTCCAGATCACCGATCACCACGACCGGGGTTCCGGGATTCAGGTATTCTCCGGGTTCTGCGGATTTGCTCAGGACCACACCGGTCAACGGGGCGGCCAGTTCGGTATAGCGGAGCTGCTGTTCGGCCAGCGATAGACTTTCACGGGCTGCGGCCAGTCTGGCTTTTGCCTGCAAAATGGTTTCGGCCCGGGGTCCGGCCATTACCAGGTCATATTCGGCTGTTGCCTGATTCAATGCTGCCCTGGCCCGACTGATCTGTTCGGTTCTGGCGCCTTCCTGTCTCAGGCTCAGCCGTTCCTTCGCGCTTTGAATGCGGGCATTGGCTTCGTCCAGAGCGGATTGGGCGGTTTGGAACCGGGTGCGCCAGATTTCAAATTCCCGAAGACTGACACCGCCTTCCTGATACAGCAACTGATACCGGTCAAAATCCGCCGTTGCCTGTGTCAGTTGAATCTCTGCACTTCTGGATGCCGCAACGGCCCGGCCCAGCTCGGACTGTGCATCACCGATTTCCTGTTTTCGAAATCCGTTTATCAGCTCATCCAGGCTGTAGCGGGCCTGTTCCATCCGGTATCTGGCCCGTTCGATTTCCTCTGGCCGACTCCCGGCTTCCAGCTCACTGACAACAGATTCGGCATGGTCAACCGTGGCCCGGGCCTGGCTGACCTGAAGTTTCTGATCCGTATTTTCCAGTCTGGCGATAATCTGTCCCGCGGTTACCGGCACGCCTTCATCGATGAGGCGTTCCGCCAGTCTGCCGGGTATTCGAAATGCGGCCTGAACCGTTGTGGCCTCGATGGTGCCGGAAAGTCGAATTTCGTTGTCCGGGTGACGGTTACGGGTTTTAAAAAAAACAACCATTGCGATAACCAGAATGAGTATGACGGGAATGATGAATTTCAGGCGTTTTTTCATGGCAACCCAAATGAATTTTGATTGATGAATGATTTCGGAAAAAAACAAGTTTTACGTGTCAGGCTCTGGTTAAGAAATGGTAACGACTCAGGTATTCAGTAGTCAGAATTCAGGAGCCGGAATGCGGCCCCTTCAGTCTTCAGTCTTCCACCTTCAGTCTTTTCATTTTCCATCCAACTGTAAACAGATCAGGCCAATCAGACAATAAATCAGCCGGTTATGCAATCCATCCGGAGGGGTTTCATTTCATAATCCGGCAAATCCGGTTGATCCAATTTTAAAATAGCTTGATATTTTGGGAAATCTGTTACAGTTATAAGATTATTTCCACTCTCAATCAATCGGGTTTTTGCAGGAGCATCAAATGGATTATGAATACGGTTCACACAAGCTGGTCACTGCCGAAGAGGCCATATCCAGCATTCGAAAGGGAAGCCGGGTATTTATCGGTACCGGATGCGGAGAGCCCCAGCATCTGATCCGCGCGATGGTAACGGATATGAACATGCAGGATATCATGGTGTATCAGATGATGTCCTTTACACTGGCCGACTATATCTCGGACCAGATGTTTCGAAACCGGTTTTCCGTCAAGCTGTTTTTTATCAGCCGATCCATGCGGGAGGCGGCGTTTCAGGGATGGATCGATTATATTCCGGCCTATCTGTCACAGATTCCCCGGCTGTTTTCCAGCCATCGGATAGGTCTGGATGTGGCCCTGATCCAGGTCAGTCCGCCGGACAAATACGGATATTGCAGTCTGGGGGTATCGGTCGATATCACCCGTGCCGGCATGGAAAATGCCCGGCTGGTCATTGCCCAGGTCAATTCCAACATGCCGCGAACCTGGGGCGACAGCTTTGTTCATCTGGACGAGATCGATTATCTGGTGGCCCATGACGAGCCGGTTGTCGAGATGCCCCACCGGGATTACAATCCGGAAATTACCAGACGTATCGGACATTTTGTATCCCAGCTCATCGATGACGGGGCAACGCTTCAGATTGGATTCGGAAATTTGCCCAATGCCATTTTACCCTATCTGGATTCCAAAAAGGATCTGGGCATTCATACCCAGGTCATCACCGATGGCATGTTGCCGCTGTTTGAAAAAAAGGTCATCACCAACCGGAAGAAATCGCTGTTGACCGGCCGGGTGGTTGCCTCCCTGTGCATGGGAACCGAGAAAATTTATCAATATGTCGATAACAACCCCATGTTTTATTTCCGGTCTTCCGAGTTTGTCAATGATCCGACGGTCATTGCCCGTAATGACAACCTGATTTCCATCAGTTCGGCCCTGGAGGTGGATCTGACCGGTCAGGTCTGCACCGATTCCATGGGATATCTGTTTTATAGCGGTATTGGTGACCAGGTGGATTTTCTTCGGGGCAGCGCCATGTCAAAAGGCGGTTTTTCCATTGTTGCCCTGCCATCGACCGCAAGGGGCGGAACGGTCAGCCGGATTGTGTCCCATTTGAGCGAGGGGGCCGGTGTGGCCACGACGCGGGGTGATGTCAATTTTATTGTCACCGAATACGGCATTGCCGAGTTGAAGGGAAAAAGCATTTATCAGCGGGTCATGGAACTGGCGCAGATCGCGCATCCCAAATTCCGGGAAGAGCTGATTGATATCGCCAAAAAGCATCATTATATTTTTTCGGATCAACTGCCGCCATCCCAGGAGGATTTGCTGTTTCTGGAGGGATACCGCCGCACCCTGACCCTGCGAAACGGCAGGGCCATCGAATTCCGGCCGCTGCTGCCATCCGATGAGTTTTCTTACCGGAATTTTTTCTATTCATTGAAGGAAGAAACCATTTACCGGCGGTTTTTTTACAAGATCAAGATCTTTTCGCATGAAGTCGTTCAGAAACAGTGGGCCAGCGTGGATTATCGCAAAAACATGTCCTTCATCGGTTTTACTCAGAAAGGCGGCAGCCGGGAAATCATGGCCATCTGTTCCTATGCAGAGGAAGAAGAACATCGGGCCGAAGTGGCATTTGTTGTCCGGGAAGATTTTCATGGCCAGGGCATCTGCTCCTTCATGCTGAAAACACTGGAAGAAATTGCAAAAGAAAACAATTACAAAGGGTTTTCAGCATCGGTGCTTCGGGAAAATGCCGCCATGATCCGGGTGTTCAAAAAGCGCTATCCCCATGCCAAGGTGCTGATGGCCGGTGGCAGTGACGTGATGATTCACATGGACTTTGAGGATGCGGTGGAGCCGGAAGCTGCGGTCTGTGTTTGCTGACCCGCCATCATCCAAAGTCATCAAAGGCGATCATGTCCGGTTCCACACCCAGATCGTAGAGCATCTGATTGACGGCGCGGATCATGGGGGGAGGGCCGCAGAGATAATATTCGATTTCTGTCGGATCACCATGGTCTGACAGATACTGGTCCAGCGCACACTGATGAATGAATCCGACCAGTCCGGTCCAGTTGTCTTCCGGCTGTGGCTCTGACAGCGCAACATGGTAGGAAAAATTTGGAAACCGGGTTTCCAGACTTTTGAATTCTTCATGATAAAACAGTTCCTGCAATGACCGCGCGCCATACCAGAACGTGGTTCTGCGACGGGTTCCCACTGCCAGCAGTTGGTGAAGAATGTGGCTTCTCATGGGCGCCATGCCGGCGCCGCCGCCGATGAAACACATTTCCCGATCCGTATCCCTGACAAAAAAGTCCCCGTACGGCCCGCTGAGACTGACCCGGTTTCCGGGTTTGAGGCTGAAAAGATAGGATGAGCCGATTCCGGGTGGCATATCGGATTTTCCGGGCGGCGGGGTGGCAATTCGAACAGTGAATCGAAGCAGACTTTTTTCAGCCGGTGGGTTGGCCAGGGAATAGGCCCGGAAAACCGGCCCATCGGTCTTTGCCGTCAAATCGAACAGATGAAACCGGTTCCATACATCCCGAAACCGGTCTGCCACCTGAAAATCGGCATAGGCGGCCTCATATTCCGGAATATCGATCTGCATGTAGGCGCCGGCCCGGAAGTCGAGAGGCTCTCCGGCATCCAGTTGAAGCACCAGCTCCTTGATGAACGAGGCGACATTGTCATTGGATACAACGGTTGCATGAAATTTTTTGATACTGAAAATTTCCGGCGGCACCTGAATCCGGATATCATCCCTGACCTTCAACTGACAGGCCAGCCGAATATTTTCTTTTTGTTCTGTCCGGCTCAAATGGACCCGTTCGGTGGGCAGGATGGTCCCTCCTCCCTCATCGACACGGCATTTGCACTTGCCGCACGTACCTTTTCCGCCGCAGGCGGATGGCAACAGAATGCCCTCATCCACCAATATGGACAAAAGCGTTCTGCCGGAAGTGGTGGTGAGGGGATGATCGGAATCGTCATTGACGGTTATGGTTTTGATACCGTCTGTGGATAACCGGGCCTGTAGTGCGACCAGAATCGCAACCAGAGACAGAATCACGGACGTAAATACAGACACACTGATAACATACAGCATGTGATGATCCTCTACAGGGTGATTCCGGAAAAAATCATGAATGCCATCGCCATCAGTCCGGTTGAAATCATGGTGATCCCGAATCCCTGAAGGCCTTTGGGCACATCGGCGTATTTCAGCTTGATTCGAATGGCCGCCATCGCCACAATGGCCATCAGCCAGCCAACCCCCGAACCGATACCAAAAACCATTGATTCCATGAGGGTATAGTTCCGCTCGACCATGAAAAGGGATACGCCCAGAATGGCGCAGTTGACGGCGATGAGGGGGAGAAAGACGCCCAGAGCCGAATACAGGACCGGGGAAAACCGGTCGATGATCATCTCGGCGGCCTGTACAATGGCGGCAATGGTGGCAATAAAGGAGATAAACTTCAAAAAACTGAGATCGACGCCGGGGAGCCCGGCCCAGTGCAGCGCGCCCGGCGCCAGAAGATACCGATAGAGAAGCCAGTTGGCCGGCGTGGTGATGGCCAGAACGAATGTTACGGCAATCCCGAGTCCAACAGCCGTATCCATGTTGTTGGAAACGGCCAGAAATGAACACATGCCCAGAAAATAGGCCAGCAGGATGTTGCCGACAAAGACCGAATTCAGAAATATGCCAAACAGATTTTCCATGTTTCCTCCAGCCTATCCCCTTCAGTCTTCAGCCTAAAGTCTATTTCTTTTTCGCTTCCTCTTCCGCGATTTTGGCTTCACAGAGGGGGATATAGATCAGGGCCTTCTGGTGAATGCCCACATCGGGAAATTCTGCAATGATGGACCGGAATCGAAGCAGTGCTGCCGGATAACGGCCTTCCCGGTAATAATATTCGGCAATGTAAAACTCGTGGGCAACCAGGTTCTGGGTGGCCTGAAGAATAAACCGGTCCGCCTTTGAACTATAGGCATCGTTTGGAAAAAGTCGTTTGAGGCGGTTGAATGTTTCGATGGCTTTTCGGGCGGAATACTGATCCCGGTCAATTGTTTCCATCTGATTGATATAACTCAGACCCAGTTGATAAATCACATACGGTGTGGCTTCATTCCGGGGATGAAGGGCTTCAAAGGACTCGTAGGCCGCAATGGCTTCTTCATATTCGCCCAGGAAAAAATTGGCGTCTGCAATCTTCAGTTCAGCCAGGATGGCATATTTGCTGAACGGATACCAGTCCTTGAGTTTTTGAAAGGATTCGATGGAAGTACGGTATTTTTTGTTTTCGTAGGCCGACATTCCATCGGCAACAAGCTCCTGCGCCGATTTTTCTTCGTGGGTCTGAAACAGTCCACACGAACTGAAGATCATCAGCGCAGAAATGACAATGATCGATAATCGTCTCATGACAGCATCACCTGATCCGGATGGTGAACGTTGCCCCCCTGAATTCAGAGGGGGGATGGATATCGGCGATTATGCGATGACCGAGTTGATCATCTCTTCAAGCTTGGATTTGGCAACTGCGCCCACAACCTGATTGGCGACCTCTCCGTTTTTGAAAAAAATGAGGGTGGGGATGGATCGGATTCCGTATTTTTGAGGGGTAACCGGACTTTCATCAACATTGCACTTGAGAAACTTCATCTGGTCACCAAATTTCTCAGCCAGTTCTTCCACAATCGGACCAATGGCCCGGCAGGGTCCGCACCACGGTGCCCAGAAATCCACCAGCACCGGTTTGCTTTCCTTCAGGACATCATTTTCAAATTGATCATCTTTAATTTCAAGTACGTGTTCAGACATCGGCTGCGTTCCTTTCCCTGTATTGGTTGGTATGAGCATGGGGCATATGGTTTTCAGATTTGAAATCTGTATAAACACGGATTTTCATTCACTTGGAATGGATAAAAATGATGTTTATCGGCACATTGTAAAAAGGAATTTATCAAAAATTCTGGTCAGACTATAGTATGGAGACCCATGCTTGTCAATACAGGCTGTCAAACAAACCGCCCTGTCGGGAAATTCTGTTTTATTTTACAGCCATGCCATCCTTGCCCCATCCACGAATCTGATAGTATTCCGCGATCATCCGGCGTAAATCTTCCGGGCGGATGGTCGTCCCGTTTTCAAGTGGTTCCCTGAAAAACCGTTGCGGCAGATTGTCATCCAGAGCCGTCATCCCTTCCTGTATATTGAAGTGTCTGGCCATGTCGCTGACATATGCCGCCCGTTCTGTCAGGCCTGCCTGGTCCAGTTTCATGCCGGTTGTCAGTTCAATAATGCGGGACAGTTCTTCCCAGGAATAAAAATCCCGGTAAAACCGGCAGGTGATCAGGCAGTCATGCAGGGTACTATAGTGGACCCCAAAATCCGGACAATAGTATAAGATGGTAACCTGCTATAAAAAGGAGCAGGTCATGAGCGAAAAAAGTCGTAAGAATTTCAGCAGTCAGTTCAAAGCCAAGGTTGCGATGGATGCGATAAAAGGGGTTAAGACGGTAAATGAAATTGCCCAGGAGTTTAGCGTACATCCGACCGAGGTGGGGCATTGGAAGAAAAT
>DFZE01000268.1:7553-18218 GCA_002382065.1 Desulfobacteraceae bacterium UBA4064 | reverse complement strand
ACCTGCGGCACATAGATTAGGAATCTATTGCTCTATCCACTGGGCTACAGGGGCTTGAGAAATGTGACAGGAAGATTGGAATATCCGTGTAAAACGCGAACAAAATAACAGATAGATGCCGGAAGTTCAAGAAAAAGCATAATTGAATCCGGTTCTGATTCCCGGTGATTTTCCTGGTTGGGGGAACCGGATTTATTTGATTCCGCCCGCACCGGGTCATGAAACCGGACGACAATGGGTTTCCCGCGTAAACAATACCAGAACAAATGACAGGATGACCCAGGCCGTCATCAATAAAAAGGCCTGGTGATATGCCGAAAGATCATAAATCCGGGCGCCGTTGACCAGTTGGCCGTCCCAGTTCCGGTCCAGTATCCAGCCGATTGCGGGCTGGAGCAGCATCGGCCCCATCATGATCCCCATATTGATGATGCCGGTTGCCGTGCCGGAGAGATGCGACGGAACAGACTCCTTGATAAAGGCAAAGCTGATGATCATGGCGCCGGATGCAAACCCGGTCACCAGAAGCAATGGCAGAATCCAGGCAGAAGCGATACCGGGCCAGTAAAGAATGACGTCCCAACCGATTGCCGCAAGCCCGGTCCCGATGATATAGAGGGGCTTGCGACGGCCGATCCAATCCGAAAAACCGCCAAACACCGGGCCGCCCACAGCCCATGCAATCAGAAGCATGGAACAGGCGCCTGCGGCCTGCACGACTGTCATGCCGTAATGGGTGGTCAGGAACGGAACACCCCATAAACCGGAAAAGGATAGAACACATCCAACCAGGCCGGCTGGCACGAAAAAGAGCAACCCGGTATTGCGGTGTTTGATGATTGCGGCAATGTCTGAAAGCAGACCGGATTTTTCCAGGTTTTTTGTTGCCCGCTGGACAGGCGCGTAGGAGAGAAAGCCCTTTTCTTCCGGATCATCCCGAACCCAAAGCCAGATAACCGCACTCAGAACCGCCAGCAGAACGGCCGATCCCAGCATGACCGGCCGCCATCCAATATGCGTCACCATCCATCGCAACGGAATGCCTGCCGATACCGCGCCAATGACGCCGGCAAACAACGCCAGACCCGAAGCCAGTGCAAATCGCCTGGATGGAAACCAGTGGCCGGCCATTTTCAACATCCCGACAAATGCCACGGCCACAGAGCCGCCGATCAGCAGTCTTCCGATTCCCGCCCACATCAATCCGGATGACAGACCGAACATCATGGAGCCGATTGCAGCCACCAGTGCGCCAGCACTCAGCAATCGTCTGGGCCCCAGCCGGTCCGAAAGGATGCCGGTTGGAATCTGCATGGCCACATAACTGTAAAAATAAAATGCGGACAAATGCCCCAGTCCTGCGGCCCCCACATTGAAGTCGGACATCAGCTCGGCGGTGATGACGGCGGGTGCGACCCGGTGAAAAAAGCCCACCAGATAGAACACGGCGCAAAGCCCCCACATGAACCAGGCCATCGTTGCCGGAGGCGGGTGCGTTGGATGAATCGAATGTTGATCTGGATTGTTCATTTTATCAAAAAAGTTTTGGGTTTTGAGTTTTGGGTGAAAAGCGGTACATGTCATTTTCATAGATGGGGGTGAATCAATTCGAAATGATTCATGATCATTTACCGTGAAAATTTATCCATTGGCCGTCAGACCGTCCAACGGCGGCAATGCCTGAATGCCGGTTGCGGTGCCTTCAGTCTTCAGCCTTCGGACTTCAGCCTTTTTTTCCTTTCAAAACCCCGGCAGCCGAAATTTAAGCGTAATTTCGCCGCGTTCCCGGTCCACCTGAACCATGGGCGCACCTCCGGATGACAGGGCAATGGGCTGACCCGTGGCCATTTCCAGCAGTCCGCCGATAAACTGCATCCCGGCGTTGAGCACCGCTTCCACCCGCTCCGGCGGCTGGTTCAAAATGGCGTTTACCGGCGGTGAAGCGGTTTCGGTTGGGGCAGGACTGTTATCTGCCGGAGCGGCATCACTCGGCGTTTCTTCTGCATCATAGGTCACGACCGCATCCGGCTGATCCAATACCTCCGGATTCAGAAAGTGCGGGGTATCTTCCGGAATCTCGGGCTGGTTTTCCAATTCCTTTTTGGCTGCCACAGGCTCCTCGACAAGAATTTCCCGCAACTGGTTCAACAGGGCGGTTCGTTTTTCCTGCGAAAACTCGACGATATCCACACCCCCATCAAAAACGCCTTTGAACACATCCGATTTCAACTGGATTCCTGCCAGAATTTTTTCTTCGATGCTGTCCTTGGCCACCAGATTGACCACATGGACATGGCTGCTTTTCTGTCCGATACGGCTGACCCGGCCAATACGCTGATTCAGTTTGGCCGGATTCCAGGGCAGATCGAAATTGATCACACAATCTCCGGCCTGAAGGTTGAGGCCGGTGCCGCCGGCATCGGTTGACAAAAACACCTTGCAGTCGGGTTGTTGGGTAAAGGCATCGATCAGTGCCTGGCGTTTGGGCACAGGAACCTTTCCGGTCAGCTCGACAAAGGGAATTCCGGCATCTGAAAGCAGTTTTCCAATCAGAAACGTCATGGTGGTCCATTCGCTGAAGATGACCACTTTCCGGCCGTTGGCCAGCACCAGTTCTTCCAAAATGGATTGCAGTTCGACCAGTTTGGGGGATATCTGGGTTTTGCGGTCAATCAGATAGGTGGAGTCGCACACCCGGCGCATGCACATCAAGAGTTCCTGAATGCGGCGAAGATCCATCGGTGTCAGAAATTTCTTGTTCATCAGGGGCAGCAGGCTCTGTGAAAAACCGGCATGCAATTGTCTCTGTTTGGGATCCAGGTCGATGAAATAGGTATTGACCACTTCTTCCGGAAGATCGTCCAGCACCTCTTCGCGCCGTCTCCGAATTACGACAGGTTTCAGGGTTTCATGAAGCCGGTCCAGATTCCGGTAACCCAGAAGTTTGCCCTTTTTTGCCCGGCTCAGCATGAAATAATCCGCGGCAAACCGCCAGAGTGGCGACAACAGGGAGGAATCCAGAAACTGGATAATGGAGTAAACATCTTCCAGGCGGTTTTCAAGCGGTGTTCCGGTCAAAACCAGACTGTGTTTGCGGGGAAGCGATTTGATGGCCTGGGCCGTTTTGGTTTCAAAGTTCTTGATCCGCTGGGCCTCGTCCAGAATCACCAGATCGGGTTCAAACCGGCTGATCATCCCGGTATCCCGAAGAACGGTCTCGTAATTGGTGATCTTGAAGAGGCTGGCATCCTCAAGATAAATCCGCTGGCGTTCCAGGGCTGGTCCTGTGATGATGGTTGCGGTTTCCGTCGTAAACCGTTCGATTTCCCGTTTCCACTGATCCTTCAGCGATGCCAGGGTAACGACCAGTATCCGGTTGAATCCAAAAACCTGTTTTTTCAATATGGCGACGACAATGGCCTGAAGGGTTTTACCAAGCCCCATCTGATCGCCAATCAGGGCTGCAGGACGGTGCAGGGCAAACCGGACTCCGGCTTCCTGATAGGGGTACAGCCCTGTTTTTAAAAATGACATATCCATGGGGGCTGTATCGGACATGGTTTCCATTTCACGAAGCATCAGCCGCCGGTCCACCTGTTCGATAACCGACTCCTGTATCCGAACCCGCTTGTGATCCGAAAGATGGGTGATCAGGGGCATCAACAGACCGATGTCATTGCCCACAAATTCGCCATTCGCATGGAAGCAGGACGCCAGAAACGGCTGAATGTCTTCCTGTTCGGTTTCCGGAATTTCGGAGAACAGTCTGGGGGTGTCGGAAATTGAATCCCAGTAGATGTCGATAAACGGGAATCGTTCTGCATCAATGCGGTTTTGGAATTGATCCTCTTTTTTGATCCGGTCGGTGATATGGATCAGATGCTTGCAGATTCCCAGGCGGTTGGTCAGAAAATCCGGACAGGAACAGTGCCCGGCACCAGTCAGGGGATTGTGAAGGGTCACGCGGTATTGTTTGCCTTTGGGTGTTTCAATCAGATGCACGCCTTTCAGCATGTCCCCCAGGGTGACCTGAAACGGTTCTTTTTTGGCCCGGATATGACGGTCCGCGATGGCCTGTTCCCGGATTTCATCGGCGGACAACCAGGCTTCCCCGGGTTCTTTCGGTTGTTCGACCGGTTTTTCCAGAACAGATTGCCAGGCATTGATGCGGTGCATGGCATCCAGCAACACGGCTACGGTATGCTTGCAGCCTTTGCCGGGATAGGGACAGTTGCAGGACGTTCTGACGCTGTCAGACAGAATCTGGACCCGGGTGGTGTAATCCCCATAATTGCCATCGATTTCATATGCAAAAGCACCGTTTTTTATATCGGCTTCGGCACAGTGATACAATCCCTGCTGATGCAGTATCTGGCCATTCTGGAATATTTTTCCGGAATCGGCAATCCGGTATTGAATGTATTCGGTGGTCAGTTCAAGCATGAAGTCCTCTTCAATGGTTCTGAATTGTTATTTAAATGGTATGTGGCTAAATTTCTCAGTTTTTATTTTTTGTGGGTTCGTGAAACGTGTTCTCGATGCAATATAGCCAACACCAGCCAGTATCGGTGTCAGAAGGCTGATTTCAATCACCATGGCATAGAGATTATGCAGGATGGTGGGCAGGGACAAAAATGCCTTTCGTTCGATATTGATAAAAATAGATACGGGAAAATGATATCGTTCCATCGAAAATGGCCACAACAGCGGCGATCCGAACGGCGGGCGATAATCGGCTGTCATCCAGTCAATCAGGAGATGGGAACCGTAAAGTGCGGAAAGGGCCATGGCCATATAAACAGCTCTCTGAGTGCGAATCCGTTGAACAATCCAGACAATGACGCCGAAAAGGATCGCCGCGCCGATGCTGTGGGTGACGCCATGATGAAACCGTCCGGGATCTCCCAGAAAAATACCCGGCAAAAAATCGATGTCAGGCAGATTGGCAGCCAGAACATACATCGCCAGTGTGCCGTATTCCGGCTTTGATTTCCAACAATTGACGGTTGCGGCATATCCGATCAATGCCGCCAGTGTATGTCCGACAGGGCTTGCCATTGTTTTAATCCATAACCATGTGGATGTATGCTTTTTCAGTACGGTTTTTTGCTTTATGTCAAAATTTCATTTTGACACTCCAATGGGCCAAATTGGAACCAAGCCCTTTATTCTCATTCATGGGGGGTGAAGCCAGACGCAAAAAAATGATCTTCGACCGACAGCACCGAATTCAAATTTTGGCAATGGTAGCGTTTTATCAGAAAGATATCAATACACCTCTCTCAATTTTGATCGTGTACAAGTTTATCAACCTGTGATAAAAATGCATGGCTGATAATGGTCTGATAACACCATCCAATTTTTGAAATTTCAAATCTGAAATACCCTGTCTGTTGTGTGTTCCCGATTTTTATCGAATCAGGAGGTAATTTCCTTGAACGTCCTCTGGTGGCATTGGTTGTCTTTCGGGTTGATTCTGATCGGGGCGGAACTGTTCATTCCGTCCTTTACCATTATCTGGTTTGGCTTTGGAGCTGTCGTTACAGGTCTTATTGCGTATTTTGCACAGAATCTGTCTTTCAGTTTTCAGTTGTTCGTATGGACATTGACCTCGACCGTGTTTACTATTCTATGGTTTCGACTGTTGAAACCCCGGATGGTCGATAAAACTACGGCAGGCATGTCTCAGGAAGCCATTCTGGGTGAAGTGGGAATGGTCATCAAAGCCAACTCTGGGCCTCTGGAAAAGGGCAAAATTCGATTTACCCTTCCGGTCCTGGGAGCGGAAGAATGGGATTTTATCAGTACGGACACCTTTGTTCCCGGCGACTACGGCCGGATTTCGGGAATTGACGGACATGTCCTGAAAGTGGACAGGAAACAATAAAACAGGGAGGTGTTGTATGGATGCTGGCTTGACAGTGATCGTTATCCTGACATTTCTGGTGATCCTGACCATTTTTCTTGGCGTCCGGATTGTTCCCCAGGGCTACAAGCATGTGGTGCAGCGGCTGGGCAAATATCATCGAACCCTGAATCCGGGTTTGAATTTTGTCCTTCCATATCTGGATGCCATCGCGCACAAGGTTATCACCAAGGACATTTCCATGGATATCCCCACCCAGGAGGTCATTACCCGGGACAATGCGGTGATCATGTCCAATGCGCTGGCCTTTATCAATGTCATCGATCCGCAGAAGGCGGTGTATGGCGTGGATGATTTCCGGTTTGCCATCGTCAATCTCATTCAGACATCCCTCAGAAGCATCGTGGGTGAAATGGATCTGGACGATGCGCTCAGTTCACGGGAACTCATCAAATCCAAATTGAAAGCCGCCATTTCAGACGATGTCGCTGCCTGGGGAATCGTTGTCAAAACCGTCGAAATTCAGGATATCAAACCGTCTCCGACCATGCAGCAGGCCATGGAAAAGCAGGCATCGGCAGAGCGGTCCCGGAGAGCGGCGATTACCGAGGCCGAAGGGCTCAAGGTCGCGGCCATATTGAATGCGGAAGGCGCCAAGGAAGCCAGCATTCAGGAGGCTGAAGGAAAACTGGAAGCATCCCGGCGCGATGCCGAAGCCAAAATCATCATGGCCGAAGCCACCCGTGAAGCCATCAAGCGGGTATCGGATGCCATTGGGGAACGCCATCTTCCGGCCATTTACCTGCTGGGGGAGCGATATGTGGATGCCATGAAACAACTGGCGGCATCTCCCAATGCCAAGATTATTGCGCTGCCTGCAGATATCATGAAGTCCGTTCAGGGACTTCTGGGTGGAAAATGAGAAACGGCAGAGAAAGCGTTTATAACATAGACTTTCAGAAAATTAATTTCGCAAGGCAGCAGGGAGGGGATCGGCCTTTGTTCGGCCATCCCCGACCGATAACGCAGCGAAATTATTTTTTTGAAAGTCTATAAACAAAAAACAGAATGCAGAACGGTTTGTCTGCATCCAACAATCAACAAAATTTTTTATGGAGACAGGTAATGAGAATTGCAACACGGTTGTACAATATCCTGATAATCGCATTGCTGGCAGCTATGGTGACCTCATGCCCGGTATTTGCCCAGGATAAAACGCCGGCCAAAGCCGATTCCGGCAAGGCCAAACCCGCAGTATCCGATAAAAAAGCAGAAGTAAAAGCCGAGGCGCCTGCCGCAGATCCCAACCAGAAGGTGGCCATGGTCAATGGTGTTGCCATTGTTCGAAAGGATCTCGACAAGGCATTGAAGAGCATGCAGATGAAACAGGGGATGAAAGGCCAGCCCAACCCGATGGACACCAAAGAGATGGCGGCCGAAGCCCTGGATAATGCCGTGACACTGGAGCTTCTGAAACAGGAATGCACCAAAAAGAAAATTGAAGCCTCCGACACGGAAGTGGATGAAAAAATTGGTCAGATTCGCAAAAATTTTCCGGGTGACAAGGAATTCAATGAGATGCTGACCAAGGTTAGCCTGACAGAGGCCAAACTGAAAGAACAGCTCAAGCAGGACATGAAAATCCGGAAGCTGATCGATACGGAAGTGGCTGACAAAATTCAGATCGATGACGCGGAGATCAAGGCATATTACGACAGCCATATCGATTCCTTCAAGCAGAAGGAACAGGTTCAGGCCAGCCATATCCTGGTCAAGACCGAAGCCGGAGATGACGATGCCAAAAAAGCCGAGGCCAAAAAGAAGATAACTGATATTCAGCAGAAACTGAAAGCCGGTGGAGACTTTGCAGCCCTGGCCAAAGAAAATTCTGACTGTCCCAGCAAGGCCAAGGGCGGGGATCTGGGGTTTTTCCCCAAAGATGCCATGGTCAAACCCTTTTCGGATGCGGCGTTTGCATTAAAGACGGGTGAAATGAGCGATGTGGTGGAGACCCAGTTTGGATATCATCTGATCAAGGTGACGGATAAAAAACCGGAAGCAACGCAAACCTACGATGAAGTCAAGGAGAAAATCGGCCGGTTTCTGAAGCAGACAAAAGTTCAGACCGACATTCAGACCTATATCGAAGGTCTGAAGAAAAATGCCAAAATTGAAAAAATGATCTGATCATTCCGGGTCACCGTAAAACGATAGGGTTTAAGATTATGATTTTGGGAAGGCAGCCGGGAAGGCGTAGAGACGCAATGCATTGCGTCTCTACGCGGCCATCCCCGACCGATAACGCACCCAAACCGTTGTCTTGAAAACCATAAATTCTTAAATGCGATGGTTCGCAACATCTTTCAGCCAGGCATCCAGAAGTATCAACTCGGAATCCGGAACAATGCCCTGACGGAAAAGCGCGTCATAGGTTTGAAACAGGTTGTCGGAAATGGATGCGTCCGGTCTGACAACGGATTCTGTCACGTCAATGACGGTCTCCGCATTCAGATAGCAGGGAATTTCCGAAACAAAGTCAGACAGGTAGTCATGGGGGTTCCGGTCCTGAAACGCCGTGGGGCCGGTAAACCCGAGGCGCAGGCCCGCCTGCCACAAAATGGGTTGCGCAACAAGACCCCGTAAAATATCCGTGAACCGGAACGAGACAAAGGCCGGAAGATACATCAGCGCAAACACGTCCCGAAAAAATGCCGTATTCTGGGAATTGAAAGGACAAATGGCGCCACTGTCCAGAACAACCGGCGATCCCGGATTGAATGTGCAGGGCAGATTGGATGTCAGCCGGTATATGGCATCCACATCCGGTTCACCATTGACAAGCCCCTGCCAGATGGCAGCGGTGACTGCCTGATCCTGCCATTCTGTATGCGGAACAACCGTGCACTCCGATCGAATCCGGTTCAGGGGAAACCCCCTGGGCCAGATGAACTGATCCGTGAATTGACGATACACATTCACAAATCCCCGATTTTTTGGTGAAACCAAATATGTTCCGGTCCGGTCCAAAACATTGTGGCCGGCTGTCGGAAAATTATCGTCATCCGTATCGATAATGACGTCGGCTTCCTGTGACATGGCGGTCAGATAACCGATCATCTTGCGGGCATAATGATTCCAGGGCAATTTGGGGATGATATGAAACGGGAGGGTTTTCTGGGTTTCGGCTGAAATAAAAATGGTTTTTTCAAGAGACCAGGGAACAGGCGTTTTTTGATCCCCGACAACGACAAGGTTTCCGATGCCGCTGTCACGCCACAGACGAACGGCAGGAGTGGGGGGGAATATGCTGGTGATGACAATGGTGCGCGTCATTTCGGTCCCTGCAGGTTCATCAGGTCCGGGCTGATGTCAACCGGATATCGTTCTGGCTCATACAACGTTTGACATGCAACATCCAGACGGGAAAATTGATCCTTAAACCGGTTTCGGATGGCAGAAAGGGGCGCAGACGGTTCCAGTCGGCTGCCGTTTTTCATGACCCGCTCCAGAAGTGGATGGGCGTTTGCAATGCCTTCATCCCGAGTTCCGAGTGTGTCCGATACAAATTTTCCGGATTCGTCCGACAACCGGAAAACCTGTTTTTCGCCGGCCAGGGTGATTTTTCCCGGACTGGTTTTCCGGACATTCCGGTTGCCATAGCGGGTAAGCTTGTAAACCATGTCCAGATAGGGGGCATCGCTGGACACCCCAAAACGGGTGCCGACCCCGAATGCGTCGATGGTTGCCCCGGAGTTGATGACATCTGCGATCAGATATTCGTCAAAGCCGCTGCTGACCACAATCTGTACCGATTGAAGCCCGGCTGAATCCAGAATATCCCGAACCATCCGGCTTTCTTCCACCATGTCCCCGCTGTCGATTCGAACCCCTTTCAGTTTGTGTCCCTGTTCCGCCAGACATTTTCCGGCCTGGACAGCGGCATGAGCTCCGGCAATGACATCAAAGGTGTCGATCAGAAAAATGCAGTCATCCGGAAATGTCCTGGCATACGCCATAAATGCCGCATCATCACCGCCGAATGCCTGAATCAGGGAATGGGCCATGGTTCCGGAAACCGGAATATCGTATTGCTGTCCGGCCAGTACATTGCTGGTTGCGGCGAATCCGGCCAGAAACGCACACCGGGCAACCTTCATGCCCGCGTCAAAGCCCTGTGTTCGTCGCAGGGAAAAATCCACCAGAGGCCTTCCGGCTGCGGCATAAATGCACCGGGCGGCTTTGGTCGCGATCATGGTCTGAAATCCCATCGTATTGATCATCACGGTTTCAATCAACTGGGCTTGGGGCAGCGGGGCCGAAATCTCGGCAAGTGGCTCATCTGCAAAACAGACCGTGCCTTCCGGCATGGCCCATACGTCACCGGTAAAGCGGAATGTGGTCAGTTTGTCAATGAATGACGGGGAAAACCGGTTCAGTTGTTTCAGGCAGGAGATATCCCGTGATGAAAACCGGAGGTTTTCCAGATATGTCAGACAGTCATCCAGGCCGGACGAAACAAAATATCCCCGGTTGAGGGAATCCTGCCCGCGGATGAACAGGGAAAATGTCGCCATATGATTCTGGTGATGATGGTGGTAGGCCGCCATCATGGTCAGCCCATACAGATCCGTAAAGAGGGGGCTGAATCGCTCTCTTCCAGAATCAGGGGTTATCATGAATTCTCCATGAAAAAATAGGGGTCATTGTGGATTTGTGTAAAAAAGCCGGTCGCGCCATTTCCGTAATAGCCCCGTAGGGGCGACCTATTTGTAGAAATTGATGCTGTTATTTCCATCAAG
>DFZE01000268.1:0-7529 GCA_002382065.1 Desulfobacteraceae bacterium UBA4064 | reverse complement strand
TTTAACTGCATTTTTACGGTAAACGATCATCCATCGGATATGGAATTGGCTGAAGATCATTTTTCGCGTATTTCGTGTGTTTCGTGGTTAAAAATGTTTTTACTATAAATTCATTGTGTCAATTATTTCCGTTGGCATAGGCTGAAAAGCTAAAGTATTTCTCCGGTCCGTTCCGTGTGATAGCCGCCCAGTTCCATGACCCGGTCCCGGAATTCCGAAGAACGGATAACAGACAGCAACGCTTGAATCATGTCGGATTCAAAATGCACACCGGGAATGATCAGATCATACTGTTCCGTGACAACCGGAATAAAATCAAGATTCAGGGCTTTTGCTGCCGCAAAAATGCCCAGCCCCACATCCGCGGCCCCGCCCAGTACCGCTACGGCAACGGCCATATGCGTAAACTCATCCTGTTCATATCCCGCGATACGGGCCGGATCGATACCGAGCTGTGACAGTTTGAAATCCAGCAGAATCCGGGTGCCGGACCCGGGCTGACGGTTGATGAACCGGATGCCGTCCCGCGCCAGATCCGCAATGCCCGTGATGTGTTTCGGGTTGCCTTTGGGGACGATCAGGCCCTGATCCCGGAACACCAGATGCACCCGTTTGACCGAAACCTGGGGCAGGTATTTGCGGATATAGCTCTCATTGTAGGTGCCGTCCGAGGTATCCAGTAGATGCGATCCGGCGGCATGGCAGACCCCTTTTCGAATGGCGGTCAGGCCGCCCATGCTTCCGACATGGCTGGACGACAGGGTCATGCCGCTTCCGCCGGATGCCAGCATGTCGGCCAGGACATCCAGCGTGTTGTCATGGCTGCCCACGATGACCAGGGTGCGGTGAATGGACTCGATCGGCCGCAGCAGATCGGCCATGACCGGCTCATGTTCCCGGATGCCTTCAACCGGATGGGGAATCCGGATGATACCGTCCGCCTGGGTCAGCGTGGTGATGCAGCCCGCACCTCTGGGAAGGGGAATGGCGACGACCTGATCCCCGATGGCGCCCAGTTTGACGCGGAGAAATTCCTCCAGTCCCAGTTTGGAGGGAATTTTTTTGACCGGCAAAACCGCAATTTGCTGGCGCACCGGTTCCGGTCGTCCCAAAAGCCTGCACATCAGGGGGCCCACAAACTGTTCAAAGGCCACAATGGCCGAAACCGGATATCCGGGGACACCGAACACGGGTTTTTCCGATATTTTCCCGATGATGACGGGTTTTCCGGGCATCATGGTCACCCCATGAACCAGTACCACACCCAGATCCTGAATCACCTTTCGGGAAAAATCCTCGGACCCGGCCGAAGACCCCCCGACGGTCAGAATGATGTCAAATCCATCGACGCCACCCTTCTGAACAATCTGGCGAATCTGGTCAAAATTGTCCCGGATAATGTCATGCCGGACATATTCTCCGCCCCATTCCGCCACCAGATTGCCCAGAACATGGGAATTGGACTCCACCACCTGACCGGGCTTCAGGGATTCGACCGGCTCGTTTTGCCAGTCCACAAGCTCGGAACCGGTCGGAATGATCAGGACCTTTGGTTTTCTGCGAACCGGAACCTGGAAAATGCCGCCGGACAACAACGCGCCCACACTATAGGGGGTGATGACATGATTCTGCGGAAACAGCAGTTGTGTGGCCACAATGTCTTCGCCCATTCGCCGCACATTCTGCCAGGGAAAGGCCGGGGCTTCGATGGTTGTCCGGGTTTCGGATGTGTCATGCAACTGCTCGATCATGATGACGGCATTGGCGCCTTCGGGCAGAACATGGCCCGTGTTGACAAAAAATGCATCCGTGCCCATGGCAAGCGTCATGGGATTGGCTTCGGACGCCCCGAATGTGTTTTCCGCCTTTACGGCAATACCGTCCATGGCCGCTGCATGAAAAGCGGGTGAAGACAGGACGGCATAAACCGCCTGGCTGAGTACGCGACCCACCGCATCCGGAACCGTGACGATTTCTGGCGGAAGCTGCGGCAATTGTGAAAAGGATTCGAACAGGATATCCCTGGCTTCAGCCAGCGTTTTCATTTTCAGATAGATGTTTCGATCCGGGTTCATGAAAAATTCCTTTAAAAAGTAATCAGTGGCCAGTCTGCCTTTCTCAAAGGGGGCTGCTTGGTGAATTTCGGCGAAAGGCGATTTCCATTCAGGCGCCCGTTAGATACCATTAAAAATAACATAAAGAAAACAATAATCCAATGGACTTTGGAATGTGACTTTCCTATCATGGGCCACTGTCGGTCTAATGGGGTCAGAATGGTAATGAATAGATGAACAGATGGGCCGGGCAAGGCCTGAATCAGCAGAAAAACTGCCAGGCAATCCCGCCGGACTTTGCCCATCTGTCCCTTTTCCCCTATGTCCCTTTTCTTAAAAAGGAATACATCATGATAGAAACATCATTGTCAGATATTGTCATCGGCATCAAGGGCGCCGGCGAAATGGCCAGCGCCATTGCCTGGCGGCTTTTCATGGCCAACTTCAGAAATATTTTCCTGATGGAGACGCCGGACCCGCTGGCTGTCCGCAGGCAGGTTTCCTTTTGCGAGGCGGTGCATGACGGCGCCCGGACTGTCGAAGCCGTCACCGCTGTCCGGGTCCAGGATACCGATCACGCAGTGGCCTCATGGCAAACCTGGCGGATACCGGTTCTGGTTGATCCACATTGGCACACCATTGCCCGGCTGAAACCGGATGTGGTGATCGATGCCATTGTGGCAAAAAAAAACCTGGGTACCCGCATGGACGAAGCCCGTCTGGTCATCGGACTTGGTCCGGGTTTTTGGGCTGGTGAACATGTCCATCTGGTCATCGAGACCAATCGGGGCCATCACCTGGGCCGGATTATCACACAGGGTCCGGCCAGTCCGAACACGGGCGTACCCGGAAATATCGGCGGATACACGATACAACGGGTCCTGCGCGCCCCGGCAACCGGACGGTTTGTTGCCTGTTGCGATATCGGCCAGCCTGTAAGGATGGGTGATATTGTGGGTTCTGTGGAGAAATCACCGGTCAGGGCAGAAATTGACGGAATTCTTCGGGGCCTGATCCGCTCTGGCCGGGATGTTACCGAAGGTCTCAAACTCGGAGATATCGATCCGGGCAATGATCCCGCCTGTTGCCACACCATTTCGGACAAGGCCAGGGCCATTGGCGGCTCCGTGCTTGAGGCCGTACTCCGGACATTCATGGCGCCGCGGCCATTTATGGGGGTAAAATCCCACAGGGAATTGCGGTCATGATGAATTTGCGACACGCACTGGGTTTGGAAGACTCCGGAGTTGTTTCCCTGGTGGGGGCCGGCGGAAAGACGAGCCTCATGTTCCGGCTTGCCAAAGAACTCTCCCGGGCCGGAGAAACCGTATTGACCACCACCACCACAAAGATCATGATGCCCACCCCGGAGCAGTCCCTCCATGTCATTCTGGCCACATCCCCTGAAACCGTCCTTTCCCGCGCCAGAGAGCTTCTGCTGAAAACCCCGCATGTCTCGGCCGCATCCCCGCGTCTTTCCGGAATACCCGGCAAAATCATCGGGTTTTCCCCGCAACACATCGACCGACTGTGGGCCTCCGGCCTTTTCCGCTGGATATTGGTGGAGGCGGACGGATCTGCCCAAAAGCCGCTCAAGGCTCCTGCGGAACACGAACCGGTTCTGCCGCTCTCAAGCGGTTTTGTCATCGGGGTCGCCGGACTGGGTGTGCTTGGAAAACCGCTGGATGAAAATCGGGTTTTCCGGCATGAACGTTTTGCCGAAATATCCGGTCTTTCAGTCGGAGATCCCATCACCGAAGCATCCATTGCGGCAGCAGCGTGCCATGAAACCGGCATTTTCAAGGACAGTCCGGCCCATGTCAGAAGAATTCTGTTTCTCAACGGAGCCGGTTACCCCGACGGTCAGGCAGCCGGACGGGCTGTGGCGGGCATCCTGTCGGCCGCATACGACAGGATGTCGATTGAAAGGGTCGTCGTGGGCAAACCAAAGGAAACGCCCCCGGTGATTGATATTTTTGATATTCCAATATCAATACCCGCGTTCAAAATCAACCGGATATCGCAGCGGTTCGCCGCGCAGGAGGAGACGATAATTGTCAATGAAGACCCGAACGATATCCCGGGGGAAACTGGGGGCGGCTGTATGGCAGGTGATCTGCACATTTGGTGCATGCCATAGAATATGTTCCGGTGGAAGCGGTTCCGTCTGAAACACATCCAGCACGGCGCCGGCAATACGCCCGGCTTTCAGTGCATGGGCCAGAGCCGTTTCGTCCACTGCGCCGCCACGTCCGACATTGATGAATACCGCCTGTTGCGGCAGTGCATTCAGCAGGGCGGCATCAACAATCCGGCGTGTCTCTGCGGTGTTGGGAAGTACACTGACCAGGTAATCCAGATCGGCCACAAAGTCCGGGAGGCCGGACCCGTGATAATAGACATCCACATCCGTGCAGGTCTCGCTTTTCCGGGTATATCCCTTTACCGTCATGTTGAAATGCCTGGCCGTTCTTGCCAGGCAGGCGCCGATCGATCCGACGCCCATCAGGCCCAGGGTTTTTCCGTTCAGCGTTCCGGGCAGGGCGTTGTCCCATTTTCCGGCGGTTTGTTCAGCATGGCGTTTTATGATCCGCCGCTCATGTGCCAGCAGATATCCAAAAACATATTCGGTCATCAGGCCGCCAAAGACCCCTCTGGCGTTGGTAAGGATATAGTCCTGACGCAGGGCGGGGTCCAGAAGCGGTTCGACGCCGGCCCAGGTGGATTGCACCCATCTCAGGGAATCCATCCGGGGCAGAACCCGGCAAACCAGGGAGGGTTCGCCAAGAACCATGTCGCAGTCGGCAACCGGTATATCCGCTGTTGCCGGGTCAGTTGCCGCCCAAACCGTCAGATTCGGCAGGTTGGCGGCCTGAACCAGAACCCGGTAATCATCCGCATGCCGGGAGAGAATGAGCAGTCTGTGCATCACGATGATCGCTTTTGCCCCCATACGGCATACACCGGATCAGAGAACCGCTGCTGGCCGAAATATTTGTCTGTTTCCGGTCCGGGAAGCCCCCGCATTGAAAACGTATTCAGGTTTTCAAATGAACCCGCCCCGATCAGATATTCCAGAACCAGTCCCATTCGTTCGAACTCATGCAAATCTTTCCAGATTTGAATGACTTTGGGCGGAAACCAGCGATTGGAAAATGTGATCACAATCAGACCACCGGGTTTGAGAATTCTGGAAATCTCGGAAAACACCTCGAATGGATGAATCAGGTATTCGATGGATGCGGTGCAGATGACGGCATCCAGTGATCCGGTTTCATAAGGCAGCGCGGCCCGTCGATTGATATCCTGAACCACAAATCCGTCCAGTCGCTTGTTGGCCTGAAGTTCTTCGGGATTCATTCCCAGTGCGTAAACTTTTGCAAACTGAATCTCTTCCGGCAAATGGGATGTCCAACTGCTCATCAGATCCAGCACATGCATGCCGGGTTGGAGCAATCTGGCATACAGCCCGGAAATAACCGAAATGGCCTGGTCATCCAGATGATTGACAAATCTGGGACCGGCATAGAACAGGTCATCCGGCCTCTCTTCCGCACGAACAAACGGTTGGTCTGAAAAAAAATCCGTTGGGTTGACGTTCGCCCGGCTTTGCATTCCCGGACCCGTGGATACCACTTCCAGCCAGTCATGGCAGGTGCCGCCCCGATCAAGCGGTTTGGCATGAATATTCAGAATAGTGGCTTTCAGATTGACCGGAAATGAGGCCAGCGGGTGGTTGAAACTGATTCGTATGGATGAATCCATTGTTTCCAGACACCGGAACGGTTCGATATTGGCCCGAAAGATATTGGCCATGCCCGTGAGTATCCCCTTTGGGTAGAATCGGCCGGCCCTCGGTTCGATCCTGCGGGATGGATCCATGTTGCGGTCAAACTGGGACGATTTGATGATATGCTCACAGGACGGCTGAAATGCCGGAACAATTTCCCCGGAATTGAGACTGCAATCCACCTGTTTGGAGACGCTTTTGTTCAGCAGTTTCTGAAAAATCTGCTGTGGAAAGCAGTCTCTCCAGAAATTGACCCGTTGGGCCGTATAATTGTCGATATGGGTGGCGGTGTCGCTTTTCCAGGTGAGCTGGAATTCGATATCGGCCAGGGAATTGGAATCGGTAATCGTCATAAACACCTCATCAGGCAGTGCGCTGTGATCTGCTGGTTAGAGAAAAGACAGGTCTATCCCCTCCCTGTTACTTTTCCCTTTTTTTAAATGGGGGATCAGAATCTGCAATTTGGCCGGAAAACACGTTTCGTTCAAACACTACTTGTGGAAAAATAGGTATCGTAACTGTAAAATCAAGTGCCAGAATCCGGTGCAGTTAACGCTCCGTAAGTGAAAAAAATCCGCCCCGGAACATTGCATCAACGATATCAGGAGGAAAAAAATGGATATTCAGAACGTCATGATTGTGGGATCGGGTCTCATGGGAAGCGGCATTGCACAGGTGTGTGCCCAGGCCGGCGTTTCCGTGATCCTGAACGATGTGTCCCGGCCGGCCCTATGGCGCCCAGCCTGACCCACGGCGCGGCTCACCTGATTGAAAGTTTTGGAACCGATGAACTGAAACAGCGGTTCATTCCCAACATGTTCAACGGCACGTGGTCCGGCGCCATGTGCCTGACCGAGCCGGACTGCGGCGCCAACCTGGCCGATATCACCACAACCGCGGTTCGGGAAGGCGATCATTTCAAAATATCCGGAACCAAAATATTCATATCCTGGGGCGAGCACGACCTGACGGACAACATCATTCATCTGGTTCTGGCCCGAATCGAGGGGGCGCCTCCGGGTGTAAAAGGGATTTCCCTGTTTGTCGTTCCCAAGATTCGGGTGAACGGGGACGGCAGCCCGGGGGGTTCCAACGATGGGGTGTGCAGCTCGGTGGAAGAAAAACTGGAACTTCATGCCTCGCCGACGGCCATGCTGAATTTTGGTGGCGCCGGAGCCTGTGTCGGATATCTGTGCGGCAAGGAAAACAACGGGCTTGCCCATATGTTTCAGATGATGCGCTGACAGCCGGTCTGTATGACGGTTTGGATGCCGGATTGAATGTCGAAGCGGACGGCGCTGCCGCGGTGCGTGACACCGAAGACCGGCAGAAAGGCTTTGCCGCCTTTCTGGAAAAACGCAAACCGGTCTTCAAAGGGAAATGATGCATCGCTACTTTTGAGGGTGGGTGGGAGCGGCCGGTCTGTTCGGGGTCGCTTTCTTCGGTCCATTCTGACACCCACTGTTTCCGTTTATTATATATTGCCTGAACGAAAACTTTTTTCAGTATCATAAAATTCGAAATTCGAAGCGCGAAATCCGTAACAATTCCCCAAATAGCAAACCCAACTGTTCAAAACGGCGCATTGCCTGGCAGATCGTTTGGGTCATTCAGACATTTGAATTTGTTTCGAATTTCGGATTTCGATATTCGAATTTCATCTGAACAGGAGTTTTCGTTCAAAC
>DFZE01000236.1:18565-23859 GCA_002382065.1 Desulfobacteraceae bacterium UBA4064 | reverse complement strand
CGTCATTTTGAAATTTCCCATTTTGGAGACGTTTTACATGGTAGATATGGATGTTTACAAGCGCCTTGCTGTTCACCTGGACAACCTGCCGGCCGGATATCCCGCAACGGAATCGGGTATTGAACTTAAAATTCTGAAAAAGCTGTTTACACCACTTGAAGCCCGTATTGCGGCGCATCTGATCATGATGCCGGAACCGGTATCGGCAATTGCCGGGCGTGCGGGAATGACAGAAGCAGAACTCTCACCGATTCTTTTCGACATGTCGAAAAAAGGCCTGATTTACCGTTCCGGAAAAGGGGGCGTCCATCACTATATGGCGGCCCAGTTTGTGGTTGGTATCTGGGAGTACCATGTCAACAGCCTGGATGAGGAACTGATTCAACTTTTCAATGAATATTGCCCGGATTTGATGGAAAAGGCTTGGACCGCGACAAAAACCAAACAACTTCGTGTCATTCCGGTTTCTCAAAGCATATCGGCGGAAATGCGGACCATGCCCTATGATGCGGCCGAAAAAATTATCAAAAGCCAATCCAAGATTGTCGTATGCCCCTGCATCTGCCGAACCGAGCACAAAATGGTGGGAAAGGGCTGTGGAAAACCCATCGAAGTATGTCTGACGTTTGGAAGCGGCGCCTATTATTATGAACAAAATGGTCTGGGCCGGGATATCACCCAGTCCGAAGCTCTGGATATTCTGGCCAAAAGTCTGGAAGCCGGACTGGTTCTTCAACCGGGCAATTCCCAAAAGCCGTCCAACATTTGCATGTGCTGTGGCTGCTGCTGTCAGGTTCTGAAAAACCTCAACCGGATGGACGAGCCGGCCAAATGGGTTCACACCAATTATTTTGCAGAAGTTCTGGCTTCGGATTGTACCGGCTGCGGCCTGTGTGTCGAGCGATGTCAGATGAATGCCATTGTTGTTGACGATGTCGCCCGGGTTGAAGCCGGGCGATGTATTGGCTGCGGGTTATGTGTCACGGCATGCAATTTCGATGCAATCCAGTTGCGTGAAAAACCCGGCCCGGAACAGTGGACCCCCCCAAAAAATGTGGTTGAAACCTATATGAACATGGCTCAGGAAAGAGGAATGATATAGTGGGAAAGGCTGAAGACTGAAGGGGGAAGGCTGAAGAAAAAACATTCCCCATGTCCTTTTTGTCCCGTGGGTCCTTTACGTCCTTTTCTTTCTTCAGAATAAAAGCAGTAACGTCATTTACCAAGGGAGGATGACACATGACAACAAAATGGGTTTATCTGTTTGATGAGGTGGATGCAATTCAGGCTGCTGCCGGGGGTGACTGGGATGCGGTCAAAGGTCTGTTGGGTGGAAAAGGCGCCAATCTGGCGGAAATGGCCCGACTGGGCGTACCCGTACCTCCCGGATTTACCATTACCACAGAAGCATGCAACCAGTTTCTGGCAAAAGGCGGCGTGATACCGGATGGCTTGTGGGATCAGATCGATTCCGCGATGAAAATTCTGGAAAACAAGACCGGAAAGGAATTTGGCCGGTCCGATCATCCGCTTCTGGTGTCCTGCCGGTCCGGCGCCAAATTTTCCATGCCCGGCATGATGGACACCGTATTGAACATCGGCCTGAATGATGAAACGGCCCAGGGCATGATTCATCTGACCGGTGATGAACGGTTTGTGTTTGATGCCTATCGCCGCCTGATACAGATGTTTGGAACCGTGGTTATGGGCGCACCGGATGAACCCTTTGAAGAGGTGATCCAGGAAGTCCGAAAAAATGCCGGAGTCCTGAATGATGCCGATTTGACAGCATATGACTGGGAACAAATCACGGCAGAATTCAAACAGATTTTTCGCAGGCATGCCAAGCGCGATTTTCCTGTCGACCCATTGGAACAACTGCATTTGGCCACCAAGGCGGTTTTTAAAAGCTGGAACGGCAAACGGGCCATCGATTACCGCAATGCAGCCGGTATCCCCCACGATCTGGGAACCGCGGTCAGCATTGTGACCATGGTTTTTGGAAACCTGGGAGACAACAGCGCGACCGGTGTGGCCATGACCCGGAGCGGCGCTACCGGCGAAAGGCGGATCGAGGGCGATTATCTGCCCAATGCCCAGGGCGAGGATGTGGTGGCCGGTATTCGCATGACCCGTGACATCTGGGAGATGCAGTCTGAAATGCCCCAAGCGTTTCAGGAATTTCAGGACATTGCGGCCAAACTGGAAAAACATTACCGCAACATGCAGGATGTCGAATTTACCGTGGAACGGGGCAAGCTCTGGATGCTTCAAACCCGGGATGGCAAACGAACAGCCCAGGCAGCGGTAAGAATTGCTGTGGAAATGGCCGATGAAGGGCTTTTGACCCGCGAGGAAGCCGTGCTTCAGGTCAGCCCGGATCATGTGAATTTTTTCCTCCATCCCCAGTTCCCCACAGAAACGCTGCAAAAGGCCCGCACCAGTGGCAAACTGCTGGCCAAGGGACTGAACGTTTCGCCCGGCGCCGCCTGTGGCGTGGTGGCACTGGATGCCGACATTGCCGAACAGTGGGCCAAAACTGAAAACAGGGCGGTCATCATGGTTCGGCCGGAAACCCGCCCTGACGATGTTCACGGCATGCTGGCCTCGCTGGGTATTGTCACCAGTCGCGGCGGCAGAACCAGCCATGCGGCGCTGGTTGCCAGGCAGTTTGGCAAACCGGCTGTTGTCGGGGTTTCGGCCCTGAACATCGATTTGAACAAACGCTCAATCGAGGTCGGAAACATCAAGATCATCGAAGGCGACTGGATATCCATCGACGGCAACACCGGTGAAATTTTTATCGGCAAACTGGACACCACCATTCCGGACATCAAGGATCCGTGGCTGATCAAGCTCTTGTCCTGGGCAGATGGATTCCGGCGTCTGGGGGTATGGTGCAATGCGGATTATCCCAGAGACGCCAAACGGGCCAGAGATTATGGTGCAGAGGGTATCGGCCTGTGCCGAACCGAACACATGTTTTTTGAACCGGAGCGGCTTCCCCTGATTCAGAAAATGATTCTGGCCAAACTGCCCATCGAGCAGCGGGAAGCCCTGGATGACCTGTTGCCATTTCAACGGGAAGACTTTATGGGACTGTTCCGGGCCATGGACGGGCTGCCGGTCATCATTCGGCTGATCGATCCCCCCCTTCATGAATTCCTGCCCAACCACATCACGCTGATGCAGGAATTGACCGATCTGAAACTGCGGATACAACATGCCGGAACCTTGGCCGATATCGATCATATTCTGCAGGAAATCAAGGAAAAGGAACGGATTCTCAGGCGATCCGAGGCCCTCCGGGAGGCCAATCCCATGCTGGGGCTTCGGGGTGTCCGTCTGGGCATTCACTTTCCGGACCTGACCCGGATGCAGATTCGGGCCATCTTTGAAGCCGCCTGCAAGGTCAGCCAGGAAGGAGTGGTGGTCAAACCCGAAATCATGATTCCCTTGACCAGCCATGTGAACGAGCTGAAGATTCAGCGCCGGGTGCTTGAAGAAGAGGCCCTCCGGATCATGCGGGAAAAAGATGTCAAAATCGATTACAAATTCGGAACCATGATCGAAATTCCCAGGGCTGCGCTGACCGCAGATCAGATTGCGGAATATGCCGAATTTTTCTCCTTTGGAACCAATGACCTGACCCAGACCACCTTCGGCATTTCCCGGGATGATGCCGAATCCGGCTTTTTGCTGGAATATATGAAACTGGATATTCTGCCATTGAATCCATTTGCCACCATCGATCGGGATGGCGTGGGCCAACTGATGGCCATGGCGGTCCAGAAAGCCAGGAGCATCAAGCCGGATCTCGAATGCGGCATCTGCGGTGAGCACGGCGGTGATCCAAAGTCCATTGCCATCTGCCATGAAATCGGCCTGACCTATGTCTCCTGCTCACCCTTCCGGGTTCCGATTGCGCGGCTGGCGGCAGCCCATGCGGCATTGAATCACAAAACGGAATCTGTAAATGTCTGACCGATTGTCACCCGCTGTTGTGTTTGTGACGATACTCCTGGTGCTGACCGGTATGGGTGACGCTGCCGATCAGAAAGTCATCTTTCATATGGATGAACTGATTCGGATAGCGCTCGACAAGAGTCCGGAAATCGAGGCCTCGCGGCAGGAGACAGAAGCGTACCGGTCCCGGGTCACCCAAAATATGGCATCCTATCTGCCGCAGGTTTCTGCTGAAACCGGCTATAACCGTCTCAGGCGCCTTTATACATATTCCGGACAAACGTTACCGGGCGAAACCGATCTGTATTCCACCGGTATCATGGTTTCTCAGCACATACATGATTTTGGCGTCACCGAAGGAAGGGTGGAACAAAGCCGTTATAACCTGTCTGCCAGTGAAAAGGGCATTGATAAAACCGCTGCCGACACTGTCCGCGATGTCCAAATCATTTACTATGAAATTCTGAAAAAAAAAGGGTTTGTGGAAGTCGGTGAAGAATCTGTCCGAATTCAGCAGGTCCATCTGAATCAGGCAAAGGCATTTGTGGAAGCCGGTGTCCGTCCCAAAATTGATGTCACCCGGAGTGAGGTGGAGCTGGCAAATACCCGGCTTCGATTACTCCGGGCCGATTATGCCCTTCGCGCGGCATTTCTGGACCTGGAAAATCGGATGGGCGGGCCGCCCAGCATTTATGAATATGATCTGGCGGATGTTCCGGTTAACGGCTTTTATGATATCAAACCGGAATCCGCTGTTGCGGATGCCTTTCATCTGAGGCCGGAACTGGCCATGGTCAAGGAACACATTCAGGCAGCCAATGCACTTCTGAAGGCCTCCCGCGGCGGCAGATATCCTGCCATCACCGCGGATGCCATATATCAGTGGGAAAACAATGAGCTGCCTCTTGAAAACACCTGGCAGGTTGGATTGAACCTGTCATGGGCGTTATTTACAGGATTTCGAACCACCGGAAAAATTACCGAAGTCCATTCGGAAATTGCGCGTCTCCAGGCGCATCAAAAGCAGATCGAACTTCAGATTCAGCGGGAAGTCACCCTCGCATGTCAACAGGTCATGGAATCCACAGAGTCCATCAAAACCGCTGAATCCGCACTTCAACAGGCAAAAGAAAATATGGCGCTGGCAGATGGCCGATATCAGAATGGCGTTGGAAATGCCATTGAATATGCAGATGCAGAACTGGTTTTGACCCAGGCCAGAATCAATCTGATTCAGGCGAACTATGAGTATCTTCAAAATTTGACGCTGCTGGATCATGCTGCTGGAAGGCTGAAGGCTGAAGGCGCCGCAACTTGCATTCAGGCGG
>DFZE01000236.1:17554-18549 GCA_002382065.1 Desulfobacteraceae bacterium UBA4064 | reverse complement strand
AAAGCATCGTGACAAAATGGGACAGCAGCCGAAATGACATCACCGAAAAAGACATACGGCGTATTTCAGTCATCACCATTTCATCCGAACCCGGCAGCGGTGGCCAGATTATTTCCGAAGCACTGGCCAAACTGTTGGACTGTCATCTGTTCAATCGGGATATCATCAAGGAAATTGCGGACAGTGCCGATATCAGCACGTCCGTGATTGAATCCATTGAAAAGGAACGGCTTTCCGGTATCGAGGATTTTATCGCCTCCATTGTCAACAAACGATATCTGTGGCCAGGTGTTTATCTGGAGCATCTGATGCGGGTGGTCAGTGTTATCGGAAAACATGGAAATGCGGTAATTGTGGGCAGAGGCGCCAACTTCATTCTTCCCCCCAAGGAAAGACTGAGTGTTCGAATTGTTTCGCCCATCGATGTTCGAATCCGCAACATTGCCGGACTGTATAACGTCAGTGAAGAAGAAGCAAAAAAACGGGTCAATATGCGGGAAGCCCGTCGCAAGGCATTCATTCGAAAATCATTCAATGCCGATGTTTCGGATCCCATCAATTATGACCTGGTGATCAATACCGAATACATATCATTCGAATCCGCCATCGAGATCATCCGGTCAGCACTCAACCGATTTCATGACATGGCGTGACAATGGGAAAGAGATTGTTTTGAACATGATATGCCGGGTGTGAAATGTATCCATTCGGTCTTTATATCCTGTCCGTTGTGATTGTCACCATTGGGCTGGCGGGCGTCATTCTACCAGCAGTTCCCGGGAGTATCCTGATTTTTGCCGGGCTCCTTCTGGCTGCCTGGGCAGACAGTTTCCACTATGTTGGAATTGGAACCCTTCTGGTCCTGGGAATTCTGACCCTGCTGTCCTATGGTAGTGTTTGACCGAAAACTCCTGTTCAGACAAAATTCGAATATCGAAATCCGAAATTCGAAACAAATTCAAAATTCAAAATGTCTGAATGACCCAAACGATCTG
>DFZE01000236.1:0-17450 GCA_002382065.1 Desulfobacteraceae bacterium UBA4064 | reverse complement strand
GGAGTGCCCGGTATTGTGTTGCGCCCGTTTATCGGAGCGGCGCTGGGAGAATTATATGTCAATGGCGATATGGCCAGGGCCGGGAAAGCCGGGATCGGCGCCTGGATCGGATTGATTTTGGGTACAGTGGGCAAACTGGCCATCTCCTTGACCATGGTGGGAATTTTTGCCGTCATGAGGTTTTTACCGTGAAAATGGCAATTCTGGTGCAAAGGGGCAGAGGGGCAAAGGCACAAAGTTTGATCGGTAAATTTCCTGTCCCGGCTTTGGAAAGCCGGGTTACGATGGACTGACCATTTTCATCCCAGGCGGGTGAATATCCCGGAATGATTCATGATCGTTTATCGTGAAAATACATGCCGTATTGAGATATGAGTAGTTCGTATTGAGAGGACGCCTAACCGCCTGACGGCTGCGCTGCCTGAATACTGTATGCCGTCCCTTCAGTCTTCAGCCTTCGGACTTCAGCCTTTTTCATGCCTGGGGGTGAACCTCCCAATATGATTTCTGATTTTTTTATGGAATATATATTGACAGCCTGTCAATCAATGATATAAAAACCAACCAAGACCGCTGATGCAGCTTGCCATTTGCAGTCAATCGTCAATCTTGAACTTCTTTTTCAGTACTGACACACAGAGAGACCTTTTCAACCTGTCTTTTTTTCCGGCTTTTCTGGTCCCCATTCCACCATTCCGATGCATCAAGACCGGAATGAAAAGATCTCATGCATTTTCCTTCATTAAAAACTCAATACCGGTTGAATTCCAAAACCATCTTCTATCGCTTTCGGACACAATCTTATCTGATGACGCAAAAAATCGGATCTCTTCTGCATGGCCTGATGTGACACCAGTGAAACTGCCATAGCACCAATAATCAACGCCAGACAGAAACCGTAAACATCCCCGTTACGTTCGGCATGATGGGACTGTTATCATGAAAACATGTCATCGTGTTTTCATGGACCGTGTTAAATCCCGTTGCACAAAATTCTCAAATTATGGCAACTTGCCATCTTCTTACAGCAGAAACTGACCTGAAAAAAATAAGAAAATCCGACAACACAACCAAATGCAATGCCTCAAAATCGATACCATGAACCGTCATGATCTGCGATTTTTCACCGCCTCATGGTTTCTCCTGCCGGGTCACGGGAAATTGCCCTTTATGACAAATGAACATATATCCATCACATCACAAGGAGACTGACGAGGTAACAACTGAATGAATATCAATGACCTGAAAGACAAAAAAATCAGCGAGCTGACCCAGCTTGCCAAAGAACTGAACATCCACGGCGCCGCCGGATTGCGAAAACAGGATCTGATATTCGCCATTCTGCAGACCCAAAGTGAAAAAAATGGCTATCTGTATGGCGAGGGGACGCTGGAAATTTTGCCTGATGGTTTCGGTTTTCTCAGAGCGCCCAGTTCCAATTATCTGCCTGGCCCGGATGACATTTATGTTTCACCATCCCAGATCAGACGCTTCAACCTCAGAACCGGCGACACCATATCCGGTCAGATTCGACAGCCCAAAGAATCTGAACGGTATTTCGCGCTGCTGAAGGTCGAACTCGTCAATTATGAAGATCCCGAAATTGCCCGGGACAAAATCCTTTTTGACAATCTGACCCCGCTTTATCCCAACCGCAAGGTCAATCTTGAAACCGCATCGGACAACTATTCCAGCCGGATCATGGATTTGATGATTCCCCTTGGTTTTGGCCAGCGATCCCTGATTGTGTCGCCTCCCCGATCCGGTAAAACCATGCTGCTGCAAAATATTGCCAACAGCATGATTGCCAGCCACAAGGATGTCATTCCATTTGTGCTTCTGATCGACGAACGTCCGGAAGAAGTCACCGATATGGAGCGCAATGTCAATGCAGAAGTCATCAGTTCCACATTTGATGAACCGTCTGAAAGACATGTCCAGGTGGCGGAAATGGTCATTGAAAAGGCCAAACGCCTGGTGGAGCACAAAAAGGATGTTGTGATTCTGCTGGACAGCATCACGCGGCTTGCCAGAGCCTACAATGCCGTCATACCGCCCAGTGGAAAGATTCTGTCCGGCGGTGTGGATGCCAATGCACTTCAACGCCCAAAACGATTTTTTGGCGCAGCCCGAAATATCGAAGAGGGTGGAAGCCTCACCATTATCGCCACGGCGCTCATCGATACCGGCAGCCGGATGGATGAGGTCATTTTTGAAGAATTCAAGGGAACCGGCAACATGGAAATTCAACTGGACCGCAGACTGGCGGAAAAGCGGGTATTTCCAGCCATTGATATCAAAAAATCCGGTACCCGAAAAGAGGAGCTGCTCCTGAATGAAGAAACCCTGAACCGGGTATGGATACTGAGAAAACTGCTCTCGTCACTCAATCCGGTAGACAGTCTGGAATTTTTACTTGAAAAAATGAGCGGAACAAAGGATAATAAACAATTTCTGATGTCCATGAATGCATAATTACCATTTATCAACAATTCTTTTTTCAGGAGTCTGATCATGAAACCCGATATTCACCCCAAATACACCCAAACAACCATCAAATGCGCCTGCGGCAATCTGCTGGAGGTTGGATCGACCCGAAACGATATCAGTGTGGAAATCTGCTCAAAATGCCACCCGTTTTTTACCGGCAAACAAAAACTCATGGATACAGCCGGCCGGATCGAACGGTTCCGGAAAAAATACGAAAAATTCAACAAACAATAATGCTTCAAAATGTTTCCTGATAAACGCTTTTACCCGATACGCTTCAAGGACCTTGCCCAATTGTCGTTTCTTGTCCGATTTAATTTTTCAGCCTGCTGGTGATCGTCTAAAGGTTCATTCATGTTTGAAAAGCTTAAAGGCGTTGAAAAACGCTTTATGGAGGTTGAAAAACGGATCAGTGATCCCCGGATTGTACAGGATCGGGATGCCTATCAGAAATATATTCGGGAACATTCCGAACTCGGCAAAATCGTTTCAGTTTATCAGGAATACAAACGTGCCGTAAAAGATTTGGCGGAAAGTCATGAGCTTCTCAGAGATGGTGATGCCGATATCAAACAGATGGCCAAAGATGAGATTGACCGTCTGAACCAGTCGAAACTTCAGGCAGAAACCGAATTAAAAAAACTGCTCCTTCCCCGTGATCCCAATGATGACAAGAATATCATTCTTGAAATCCGTGCGGGTACCGGCGGTGAAGAAGCCGGACTATTTGCAGGCGACCTGTTTCGAATGTACAGCCGTTATGCGGAAAAACGAAACTGGAAGGTGGAAATTCTGACCCAGCATACCACCGGCCTCGGTGCAGTCAAGGAAATCGTGGCCATGATTCAGGGTAATGGCGCCTACAGCGTATTCAAATACGAAAGCGGCACCCACCGGGTTCAAAGAGTTCCCGAAACTGAAGCCCAGGGCCGGATTCATACGTCCGCTGTCACGGTGGCGGTTCTTCCGGAAGCAGAGGAAGTCGAATTGAAAATCGATCCCGGAGACCTCAAGGTCGATGTGTTCCGGTCATCCGGACCGGGTGGACAGTCGGTAAACACCACGGATTCCGCCGTTCGTATCACCCATCTTCCGTCCGGACTTGTGGTTACCTGTCAGGATGAAAAATCCCAGTGGAAAAACAAGGCCAAGGCCATGACGGTTCTTCGGGCCCGCCTTCTGGACAAAATGGTCAGCGAGCAGGATGAAAAGCGTTCCCTCGATCGAAAAGGTCAGGTCGGTACGGGCGATCGCAGCGGCAGAATTCGAACCTATAATTTCCCCCAGGGACGGATGACCGATCACCGTATCGGCCTGACACTGTATCGCCTGGAAAGCATTCTTCAGGGGGACATCGATGAAATCATTGATCATCTGATTGCCTATTATCAGGCTCAGTTGCTTCAACAGCAAAATGCAGACGCCATTGAATTCGCAGACACCTGAGTGGACCATTCTGAAACTGCTGAAATGGACTGCCGATTATTTCCTTTCCCATGGCATTGACAGCCCGCGTGTCACCGCAGAAATCCTGCTGGCCCTTGCGATGAAACTCAGACGAATCGATCTGTACCTCCGCTACGATCAGCCACTTTCCAAAACAGAACTGGCAGCCTTCAAGTCATTGATTCAACGGCGCATCAAACGGGAGCCAGTCGCCTATATCACCGGGAAAAAAGCATTCTGGTCCCTGGATCTGAATGTCAATCCACATGTTCTGATACCCAGGCCCGATACGGAATGCCTGGTGCAAACCGCACTTCAATACATCCCCGAACTGACTCACACCGGTTATTCCCTGAAAATTCTTGAATTGGGAACCGGTTCCGGAGCCGTGATCCTGTCATTGGCGCATGATAGACCCGGTCATCATTTCTATGCTTCGGACCTGTCACTGCAGGCACTTCTGACTGCCAGAGAGAATGCACAAATGAATCATCTGGCCGACCAGGTTGTATTTGTACTTTCGGACTGGCTGACGGCTTTCACACCCGGAACATGCCAATTTGACATGATTGTCTGCAATCCACCCTATATCCCCACGACCGAGATCGATACGCTTCAGCCCGAGGTGGCGCAATATGAACCCAGAATGGCACTTGACGGCGCCATTGATGGACTGGCTGCATACCGGTCAATTCTGGATCAGTCCCGATATGTCCTGGGAACCAACGGCAGACTTTTTCTTGAAATGGGGTGGAATCAGAAGCCGATGATTCTGGACCTGTGTCGCCTGTTTCCGGAATATGGCAATATCGGGGTGATCCGGGATGATGCCGGACATGACCGGGTGGTGCATCTGACCCGGATTTGAGCCGGGCATCCCATCACCGGTTTCTTTCCCGGATCGAAAACGGCAGGCCGGCCTGTCCATCGGCATGCCGGGTGAAACGACATATCAGACCAAATTACGCTTGTAGATTATCGCTATTTTTGTTAAAAATAGCAGTTTTCATTAATCCTCACGCCTTTTGACCGAATTCCGGGTGCTTTCACTTGAAAGTTGGAATCGGGACTGATGAAGGCGGTGGCAAAAACCAAACCCGTACAAGGAGAAAAAAATGGCGTATTTGACGATGAAAGAACTCCTCGAAGCAGGCGTTCACTTTGGTCATCAGACCAAACGATGGAACCCGAAGATGAAACCCTATATCTTTGGCTCACGCAACGGAATTTATATTATCGATCTGCAAAAAACCGTCCGCATGTTCAAAACGGTTTATGATTTTGTGACAGATACGGTCAGCAAGGGACAGAGCATTCTGTTTGTGGGCACCAAAAAACAGGCCCGGGAAACCATTCAGGACGAGGCCATGCGATCCGACATGTTTTTTGTCAGAAACAGATGGCTTGGCGGCATGATGACCAATTTTACAACCATCAAGAAGAGCATTGACCGGTTGAATTTTTTAAACCAGATCGAAACAGATGGTTCCATCAATCTGTATCCGAAAAAAGAACGCCTTCAATTGGCAAAGGAACGTCTGCGACTGGACAGCACCCTGGGCGGTATCAAGGATATGAACCGGTTGCCCGGCGCCATGTTTGTGGTGGACTCCAAGAATGAGGCCATTGCCATTCGAGAAGGCAGAAGACTGAAAATACCCATCATTGCCATTGCCGATACCAACTGTGATCCGGATGAAATTGACTATCTGATTCCGGGCAATGATGATGCCATACGGTCCATCAAGCTGATAACGTCCCGGGTTGCGGATGCCTGTCTGGAAGGCAAACAGAAATATGCAGAAAAGAGACAGGCCGAAACGGACAAGGAAACCGAAATCCCGATGGAATTATTGGCAGCCAGTGCAGATTTGAAACCCGGTGAACGCAAAATCATTGCGGATGGTTCGGATGGCCCGGTCGTCGAGATTATCAAGCGATCCGCAGATTACACCTATCCGGAAGAAACTGAAGAAGTATAATGCGTAAATAGCCCGTCCGGGCTATGTTTCCCAATGGATTAAAATGGTATGGGGTTCAAGGTATCAGGAGATACGTTGTGACAAAAAGCCTTTTACCCTGTACCTGATGCTTTTGATATAACAGGAGAATCAGAATGGCAACAATCAGTGCAACGATGGTGAAGGAACTGCGGGAAAAAACAGGCGTTGGCATGATGGACTGCAAGGAAGCTTTGACCCAAAGTGACGGTGATATGCAGAAGGCGGTTGAATATCTGCGAAAAAAAGGTTTGGCCACCGCGGCAAAACGGGCCGGAAGAACCTTGTCTGAAGGCATCATTCAAACCTATGTCCATACCGGCGCCAAACTGGGGGTGATGGTGGAAATCAACTGTGAAACAGACTTTGTCGCCAAAAGCGATGACTTTTCACAATTTTCCAAAAATATCGCCATGCAGATTGCCGCATCCAATCCGGTCAGCATCAATGAAGACGGGGTTCCCAAGGAGCTGGTCGAAAAAGAGATGGAAATATATCGGGAACAGGTTCGGGCCATGGGCAAGCCGGAAAACATGATCGACAAGATTGCCCAGGGCAAGCTGACCAAATTTTACAAGGAAAACTGTCTGATGCATCAGGTGTATGTCAAGGATCCCAATATCACGATTCAGGATCTGCTGAACGAACTGATCGCCCGGATTGGAGAAAACATTACCATCAAACGATTTATCCGTTTTCAGGTTGGGGAGTAACACCCATGAAAAGACCGATATACAATCGCATTTTACTGAAATTGAGCGGTGAGGCCCTGATGGGAAAGCAGGGTGTCGGAATTGATCCGGAAATGATTCGGTACGTCGCAGAAGAAATTCGTTCCGTTGTCAATATCGGGGTTCAGGTAGCGATTGTTGTCGGAGGCGGCAATATCTTCAGAGGCATTGCCGCCAGTTCCTTCGGTATGGATAGAACATCCGCAGATCACATGGGGATGCTTGCCACGGTCATCAACAGCATTGCTCTTCAGGATGCATTGGAGCGCAAAGGTGTCACCACCCGGGTACAGACGGCCATTTCCATGCATGAAGTTGCAGAGCCGTTTATTGTCCGAAGGGCCATCCGCCATTTGGAAAAAGGTCGGGCCGTCATATTTGCCGCAGGCACCGGTAATCCCTATTTCACTACGGATACTGCGGCAGCCCTCAGGGCGCAGGAAATTCACGCCGATATTTTGATGAAAGCGACCAAGGTGGATGGTCTGTATGATGCCGATCCGGTCAAACATCCGGATGCCCAATTCATTAAACAGATATCGTATATGGAAGTGCTGGAAAAACAGTTGAAGGTGATGGACATGACCGCCATTTCCCTGGCCATGGACAACCAGCTTCCACTGGCCGTATTCAATATGAACACCCCCGGAAATATCCGCAACATCGTGTGCGGCGATGATGTCGGCACGCGGATATCCGGATAAGAATTACACGACATATCATTTTCATTTCCGTGGGGAATTGACGTAAAAACGTCTGTTCCCGAAATGATATTCATGTTTTCCACCTTTGAAATCTCAAAATTGATATCAGAAATACCCCATTGAAGGAGGATTCCCATGATCGATCTGATTATGGATGAAGCCAAAGACGCGATGAACAAGTCCATTTCCGCCCTGAAAAATGAATTCAAGCGGGTTCGAACCGGACGGGCCGCAGTGACGCTTCTGGATGGCATTCGCGTGGATTACTATGGAACACAGACCCCTCTGTCACAGATTGCTTCGCTGGCTGCACCCGAAAGCCGGCTGTTGACCATTCAACCCTGGGATGCCACCGTGATCAAGGATATCGAAAAAGCCATTCTCAAATCCGATCTTGGTTTGACCCCGGGTAATGACGGAAAAATCATTCGAATTTCCATACCGCCCCTCACCGAAGACCGACGTAAAAACCTGGTCAAGGTCATTCATAAAATGAGTGAGGAACACAAGGTCGCGGTCCGCAATATTCGCCGGGATTCCAATGAACAACTGAAAGTTCTGAAAAAGGATGGAGAAATCTCGGAAGATGAATCGTTTCGGTCTCAGGAAAAAATTCAAAAAATTACCGATGAATGTATCAAACTGATTGACGGCGTTTACGCGGAAAAGGAAACGGAAATTCTTGAATTCTGATCGCAAGACCTCCGGGCATGACCTCCTGAAAACCCTGGTCGATTTGAATAATATTCCGGCGCATGTCGCAATCATCATGGATGGCAATGGCCGATGGGCAAAACAGCGGCTGATGAATCGGGTTCGCGGTCATGAACAGGGTGCCAGAACCGTTCGGGAAATTGTTACGGCCAGTCGGGAAATCGGTGTTCGATATCTGACCCTGTATGCGTTTTCAACCGAAAACTGGCAGCGCAGCCCGGCAGAAGTGACTGCCCTGATGTATCTGTTAAAAAATTTTCTGGTCTCTGAACGGGATCTGATGATGAACAATCAGATCCTTCTCAATGCCATAGGGCAGATTGAACGACTTCCGGATGATGTTCAGATTGAACTGGCCCACACCATGGATTTGACACGGGAAAACTCGGGCATGGTCCTGAATCTGGCCCTGAGTTATGGATCCCGTGACGAACTGACCCGCATGGTCAAGAACATCGCTCTCAAGGTTCGTGATGGAACCGTTGATGTGGACAGCATTTCCGAAGACCTGATTTCAGATCATCTTTACACCCGACATATCCCGGATCCGGATATTCTAATCCGCACCAGTGGCGAAATGCGTATCAGCAATTTTCTGCTTTGGCAGATTGCCTATTCCGAGCTTTTCATCACCAAAACCCTTTGGCCCGATTTCAACAGAATCGAATTTCTTGAGATCATTCGCGATTATCAACTACGGGATCGCCGGTTTGGTAGGGTTTGAGCCATGCCTCACCTCAAGCGCTGGATTACCGGACTGATTGCCCTGCCCATACTGATTTTCGTCATTTCCTATAGCGGCGTCATCGGCCTGTCTGTTCTCGTCGCCTTGGTAGGCGTTCTCGCCCTGATCGAGTATTTTGATATCACCCTGAAAGACTCCGGCGGGCTTATTCGGATACTGTTGACACGATCCGGATATGTGACCGGCGTATTGCTGTTTGCATCCGCCTATTATACCGGTCTGAATGGCGCTGTCATGGTGTTGATGGGCAATTTGCTCATCGTTGGCGCGATAACCCTGTATGGGTATTCCAGAGATCCCCTGATGACCAACCGGGCTGCCATGCAGATCCAGGGCATGGTTTACATCCCCCTGATGTTATCCAGTATTATCCTGATCCGCTCCGGCCAGGATGGCATCGTATGGATTTATTTTCTTCTTGCTGTTGTTTTTTCCGGCGATATCGGCGCATTGTATGCGGGAACCTATCTTGGCCGCCATAAACTGTGTCCGTCTGTCAGCCCCAAAAAGACGATTGAAGGCGCATTGGGCGGATTGGCAACCAATCTGCTGATTGGCGTGACAGTCAAAGCGTTTTTTCTCCCCTCGCTGTCATGGGGACATACCGCCGTATTTATCCTGTTGATCGGCATTGCCGGGCAGATTGGTGATCTCTTTGAATCGGTTCTCAAACGCACATCCGGAATCAAGGATTCCGGCGGAATTTTACCCGGTCATGGGGGCATGCTGGACCGGATCGATGCCCTGTTGTTTGCCGCTCCGGTTGCCTGGCTCTATAAATCCATGTTGTAACAACATCTTCAGACCCTGGTTATCATGAAATTTCTCTCCATTCTGGGCTCAACCGGTTCCATTGGCCGAAACGCCGTTGGAATTATTTCAAAATATCCCGACCGGTTTTCTGTCAGGGCGCTGGCGGCCAATACCAGTATTGACCTTTTGGCGGAACAGATTCTGGCGTTTCGTCCAGAGATTGCAGTTACAGGGGATGCGCACACGGCCCAGTCGCTTAAAAAGCGTCTGCCCGCTTCGATCCGAACGGAGATTCTATATGGGCAAAATGGTCTGACAGAAGCCGCCACCCTCAATTCGGTCGATCATGTGATCGCCGCCATGGTGGGCGCAGTGGGCCTTGTCCCGGTTCTTGATGCCATTCAGGCAAAAAAGCACATCGCACTCGCCAACAAGGAAACACTGGTCATGGCCGGTACCCTGGTCATGGATTCTGCCCGGGAACATGACGTATCCATTTTGCCGATCGACAGCGAGCATAGCGCCATTTTTCAATGTCTTCAGGGAAATCGCTCCTCTGATGTGTCACAAATCATCCTGACCTGTTCCGGCGGTCCATTCCGATGCCTTCCCGCGGAAAAGTTTGCTGACATCACCCTGGAACAGGCCATCGATCATCCCAACTGGTCCATGGGGAGAAAAATCACCATCGATTCTGCCACACTCATGAACAAGGGGCTTGAAGTCATTGAGGCCAGTCATCTGTTCGGGCTTTCCATTCAGCAGATATCGGTGTTGATTCACCCCCAAAGCATTATCCATTCCATGGTGGCGTATCGGGATGGGTCCGTTATGGCGCAACTGGGCATTCCGGACATGAAAACAGCCATTGCCTATGCCTTGTCCCATCCCGAAAGACTGAATCTGGCGCAACCCTTGCCGGATTTTGCCCGTATCGGATCATTTACGTTTGAAAACCCGGATATGGACCGGTTTCCCTGTCTTCAACTGGCACTCGATGCCTGTCATACCGGCGGCACCCTTCCGGCGGTCATGAATGCCGCCAATGAAGCGGCGGTTCAGGCATTTCTGAATCGGGAAATTCCGTTCATGGATATCCCCAAACGCATCGACAGGACCATGCAGCGCCATTCGGTGTGCCAGACCCCGTCTTTGGATGACATTCTTCATGCGGATCAGTGGGCCAGACGGGTCTGGAATGAAGAAGACTGAAGGCTGAAGACTGAAGGGTCCGCATGCAGCATTCCGGCAGAAAATCTGTCAAACAACAAGGCGGCTTCTCAATACAGGTTGTATTTTCACGGTAAACGCTCATGATCCAGGGCTTGCTCGCCCCCAGACATGAAGATGTGGGCGAACATGGCGGTTGAACAACCTGCTTCTTTCTGTGTATTCCGTGTGTTCTGTGGTTTAATATATTCTCACGGTAACTTGCTATAATTGGAATCGATACTCAAATGCGAATCATGACGTCCCATATCTCCTCACTCATATCTCATTGCTGAAAAATGACTACAAATCTATATGCATTCATCATTGTTCTGGGTGTTCTTGTTTTTGTTCACGAACTGGGACATTTTTTAATTGCCAAATTTTTTGGCGTTGGTGTCGAAAAATTTTCACTGGGCTTTGGCCCCCGACTGGTCGGCAAAACCATTGGCCGAACCGATTACCGGATTTCCGCCATTCCACTGGGCGGATATGTCAAAATGGTGGGCGAGGAACCGGATGTGGAACTGCCCCCTGAGGATATCCCCTTTTCCTTCAATCACAAACCCCTGTTCCAGCGATTTCTGATTGTCGCAGCCGGCCCGCTTTCCAATCTGGTTCTGGCTGTTGTCATATTTTTCGGGGTTTTGCTGCATTCCGGCATGTTTGTTTTGCAGCCCACCATTGGCCGGGTTGAATCCCAATCACCGGCCGACATGGCCGGCATTCGCCCGGGTGATACGGTTGTGGCCATTGACGGCATTCCTGTCAACAACTGGGAAGACATGTCCGACATCATTCTGAAGAGTCAGGGCAAATCCATCGAGCTGACAATCGACAGGACCGGAGATCGCATCGTTGTACCCGTTGCCCCGACCAGCAGGGCCTCCAAAAATATCTTTGGTGAAACGGTTGACCGGTATGCCATCGGCATTGTCTCATCCGGATCGGTTGTTTCCACACCGGTCACCGTTATTGAAGCACTTTCCGAAAGTGTTTCCCAGACATATAAAATTACGGTTCTGACCATACAGAGCATTGCCAAGGTCATTGGGGGCTCACTGTCCCCAAAAACACTGGGCGGCCCCCTCATGATTGCGGAAATGGCCGGGCAGCAGGCGCGGGAGGGTGCAGCCAACCTGATTTTCTTTATCGCAGTTCTCAGTATCAACCTGGCCATTTTGAATTTTTTGCCCATTCCGGTTCTGGATGGCGGACATCTGCTCATTTTTCTGATCGAAGCCATTATCCGCCGTCCAATCAGCATCAAGGCCCGTGAAACGGCCAATCGGGTTGGCATGTCTTTTTTGATGCTGATCATGCTTCTGGTGTTTTACAACGATCTGAGCCGGTATGCCGACAAGATTTTTGAATTTTTTTAAGAAAATGGCCGAATCTCAAATCTGAAATTCTATACATAAGGTGATGTCATGCCAAACCGCATTGAAATTGCCCTCAAACCGGACCTGTTCGATGCTGAAGGCGCCGGTATTCAAAAAAAAGCCAGGGCCTATTTCGGCATTGATGTACTGAGCATTCGATGTGTCAGCATTGTCACCCTCGATGTGGAACTGACCGGGGATCAGTTGGACAAGATTCAACTTGAGCTTTTTACAAACCCGGTCACCCAGATGTCTTCCCGTGATCCGCTTCCGGTTCCATTTGACTGGTGTATCTGGGTCGGATACCGACCAGGGGTAAAAGACAATCCCGGAAGCACGGCCGTTGAGGCCATTGAAGATATTCTGAACACCCGCTTCAAAAAGGATGAGGCTGTCTATACCTCAAAACGGTATTGCATTTCCGGATCAAATCTGGACCGGGCATCCATCGACCGGATTGCAGACAAACTTCTGGCCAACAGCATCATTCAGCAGTGGAAAATATTTTCATCAACCGAATGGGATCCGTCGATGGGCATCGGTATCATCCTGCCGCGCGTCATTCTGAATCATACCCCGACCGTCACGGTCATTCCGGTTGAAAGCGATACGGATTTGCAGCGGCTGAGCCGGGAACGCAATCTTGCGCTTCATCCCAATGACATTCCGGTCATCCGGCGGTATTTCACCGATCCCGGTGTCCGGGCAGAGCGTGCCAAATATGGGCTTTCCGATCCCACGGACATCGAGCTGGAGTATATTTCCCAGGGGCGCAGCGATCACTGCAATCACAACACCTTCAGGGGGCTTTTCCATTATCGGGATATGGTGTCCGGCGAATGCAGCAGGATTGACAACCTGTTCAAAACCTGTATCGAAGCCCCGACCCTGGCCCTGAAGGGAAAAAAGCCCTGGGTAGTTTCGGTGTTATGGGACAATGCCGGTGCAGGACGGTTTGATGACGATCACTATTATGTCATCACCGGCGAAACCCACAACTCTCCATCCAACATGGAAGCCTATGGCGGGGCCATTACCGGTATTGTTGGCGTTTATCGGGACCCGCTGGGCACGGGAAAGGGATCCCGCCTGATTATGGGAAGCTACGGGTTCTGTGTGGGGCACCGGGATTACAGCGGGAACCTGAAACCCCATCTCCACCCCAGAAGGCTTCTGGACGGGGTGATCGAGGGCGTACGGGATGGCGGGAACAAAAGCGGCATTCCGACACCATTTGGTCAGGTGTTCTTTCACCCCGGATATATGGGCAAATGTCTGGTGTTTGTCTCGGCCCTGGGCATCATGCCGGCCCGGATACTGGGTGAACCGGCAGATCAGAAAACCACCTCGGATGGTGACATCGTGATCATGTGCGGTGGGCGGGTCGGCAAAGACGGCATTCACGGGGTTACCGCCTCCTCCGAGGTATTTTCCGAACACACGCCTGCCGGGCATGTGCAAATTGGTGATCCCTACACCCAGAAAAAAATGCATGATTTTCTGCTTGAAGCACGGGATGCGGGATTGATCCAGTTTATCACCGATAATGGCGGCGGCGGGCTTTCCTCATCCATCGGGGAATCGGCCCGTTTTTCCAATGGATGCCATATTGAACTGGAAAAAGCCCCTCTCAAATATGACGGGCTGGACCAGTGGGAAATCTGGGTGTCAGAATCTCAGGAGCGCATGACCGTGGCGGTCAGACCCGATCATGTGGATCAATTCCTGCAGCTTTCCAAAAAACACGCGGTTGAAAGCACCGCCATTGGAACATACCGGAATACGGGCAAACTGCACATCACCTGGTCCGGCAAAACCTGCGCCCATGTTGACATGGATTTTTTGACCAGCGGGTTTCCCCAGTGGGAATTTGACGCCCATTGGCTGGCGCCGGAATACCGGGGCCTTTTGGAGCCGGTGTTAGGTGATTCTTACGATTTCAATACCCTGGTTCTGGACATGCTGAAACGTCCCAACATCTGTTCCAGGGAATGGATCAGCCGACAATATGATCATGAGGTACAGGGATCCAGCGTTATCAAACCCCTGGTTGGCAAGCATCGCGACATCCCGTCGGATGCCTGTGTCATCCGTCCGGTTCTGACCTCGAAAAAAGGTCTGGCCTTTTCCCAGGCGCTGCTTCCCCTGTATTCGCAGATCGATGCCTACCACATGACCGCCTGCACCATCGATGAAGCCCTCAGACGTCTGATTGCTGTCGGTACGGATATGGATCATATCGGTGGTGTGGACAACTTCTGCTGGCCCAGCATCCAGTATCATCCGGTTCACAATCCCGATGGCCGGTTCAAGGCCGCACAACTGGTCCGATCCTGTCAGGCCCTGCGGGATATGTGTCTGGCCTATGAAATTCCGCTCCTTTCCGGAAAGGACAGCATGTATGTGGATGGCCATCTGGCTGGAAAATATGGCGAAACCCACAAAATATCCGCCCTGGAAACCATTCAGTTTTCTGCCGTTTCCGTCATTGAAGACATTTCCCGATGCCAGACACTGGACATCAAGCTGCCCGGAGATCATGTGTATGTTTTGGGGGTTACCCGGAATGAATTGGGCGGCTCCGAATATTATCACATGCAGGGATATGTGGGTCTGAATGTCCCCCGGGTCAGACCGGATGCATTCAAGCCGGTTTATCGGTGCCTGGCATCCGCCATCGAAAAGCGTCTGATCCATTCGGCTCACGGCATATACAGTGGCGGACTGGCCATTCATCTGGCCCTGATTGCCATGGGTGGCGATATGGGCATGGACATCGATCTGAGCCGTCTTCCCACTGAAGACATTTCGCAAAACGTCCAGGCCCTGTTTTCCGAGTCACCGGGGCGGTTTATCGTGACCGTAGCGCCCGGTTGCCGGATCGAATTTGAACAGCTTGCATCCGGTGTGGTCTGTGCCTGTATCGGCCAGACCACCGGGGATCAGGGAAACCTGGTGATTGCCGGGTTGAATGGACAACCGCTGACCCATATTTCTGTAAATGATCTGAGACAGGCATGGAAAACGCCTTTTGGAGAGTTGATATGAATCGCAAACCCGATGTTCTGATTCTGACCGGATACGGACTGAACTGTGATATGGAAACCGCCCATGCGTTTGAACTGGCTGGCGCACGGGCCCATCGGGTTCATATCAATGACCTGATCAATGAATCGGTTTCCATTCACTCATTCCAGATCATGGTGTTTGGCGGCGGGTTCAGTTGGGGAGATGACCATGGCGCAGGCGTCATTCAGGCCGTGCGGATGAAGACCCATCTGGGCCGTCAACTACTGGAATTCATCGATCGCGGAAACCTGATTATCGGCATCTGCAATGGTTTTCAGACCCTCGTCAACATGGGACTGCTGCCGGGATTCGACCAGAATTATCAGACACGTTCGGTGGCCCTGATTCATAATGACTGTGGCAATTTCCGGGATCAGTGGGTCAGCCTCAAAATCAATCCGTCAACCCCCTGTATCTGGACCCGGGGGATGACCCAGCCGGATCGGATACAGGATCTTCCGCTTCGGCATGGCGAAGGCAAATTTTATGCATCGGCTGAGATCATCGACCGGCTGGCGCGGGACAATCAGATTGTATTTCAGTATGCCAAACCCGATGGCACTGCTGCAGAGGGCCAGTTTCCATACAACCCCAACGGCGCCATGATGGATATTGCCGGTATCTGTGACCCCACCGGACGGATTCTGGGACTGATGCCGCACCCCGAAGCCTTTCACCACTTCACCCATCATCCGGACTGGACCCGGAGACAGGCGAATCCAACTCTGCCGAAACCGGCCCTGGGGATACGTCTTTTTGAAAATGCGGTGCAATATCTGTCAAAGGATAAAGGATGAAGGATGAAGGCCAAATAGCCGGCGCCCCCAAAACCTTTTCGATCGTCACATTGGGATGCAAGGTCAACCAGTGCGAGTCTGAATCCATTGCGGCATCCCTGGAAAAATCAGGCTGGGCAATGGCGGCCCAAACCGATTCCGCCGATGTCTGCATTGTCAATACCTGTGCGGTTACCCACAAAGCCGCCATGCAGTCCCGCCAGGCGATTCGCCACTTCAGAAAAGCCCATCCGGATGCATGGATCATCGCCACGGGGTGTTACGCCCAGACCGATCCGTCTGCTTTAAACCGCATCACGGAACTGGATGCGGTTTATGACAATGTGCAAAAGGCATATCTTCCCGACATTCTGACCCGCCTTTCCAATGGGCAAACTGGCGATCTGCCGCAGACCAATCAAACCGGTTGTGAGGTCAACAACCTTCCCCTGTCCAAGAAAACCCGAACCCGGCCCTTTATCAAGATTCAGGATGGATGCAATGCCTTTTGTAGCTACTGCATCGTTCCCCATGCGCGCGGAAGAAGCCGGAGCCTGTCGCCGGATCGGATATTGGAACTGATCAGCGATTACGACAAAGCCCAATATCCCGAAGTGGTGCTGACCGGTATTCATATTGGACAGTACGGACTGGATTTTGATCCGCCGACATCCCTGTCACAATTGCTCCATACAATTCAAAATTCGGGGGTTCATCTGCGGGTCCGGTTGAGCTCCATCGAGCCCATGGAGTTGTCCGACGATATCATTGATCTGGCCGCCACATCACACCGGCTGTGCCATCACTTCCATCTGCCGCTTCAAAGCGGGGACAACGGCATCCTGAAGCGCATGCACAGGCCCTATGACCGGGACTGCTTTGCCGACCGGGTTCTGGCAGTTCATTCCCGATTGCCCCATGCCGCCATTGGCACAGATGTCATGGCCGGATTTCCGGGTGAAACCGACGCGGCCTTTGACCAGACCGTCGAACTGATTGACCGACTGCCACTGACCTATCTTCATGTATTTCCCTTTTCTCCCCGAAAAGGCACACCGGCTTTCCAGTACCCCGACACTGTTCCGGATGGGGTTATCAAGGAACGCTGTCGCATCCTTCGCCAGTTGGGCATGAATAAAAAAATCGCCTTCATGAAATCCCAGATCGGACAAGTGCTTCATGCCGTCATTGAAACCGGCCGGGACACGGCAACCGGACTTCTGAAAGGGGTGACCTCAAATTATATTCAGATCATGATATCCGGTGATGATTGTCTCCAGAATACGCTTGTGCCGGTTCACCCGGAGAAACTGGGAGACGGCGCTTATCTGATTGGGAAAACGACTGAATCACGATTGTTCTGAAACAGGCCGATCCAACCTAACATTTTCTTGACAAAAAACTAACTGAGAGTGATCTCGATAATTGATG
>DFZE01000133.1 GCA_002382065.1 Desulfobacteraceae bacterium UBA4064 | reverse complement strand
GCCTTGGCAAACAGGGTGAAGGCCGGTTTGAAATACTGGGATTTGACCTGTTGCAGAATAGCACCCGCCCGATCGCCTGGCAGCAGAGTCTTCTTTCGGAAGGCGCTGCAATCCGTCCGGCCTGCGGCAATCTGGAAACAGATGCCGGCGATGAAATTGTCATCGGATATAGCCGGGATGGCATTGCTTACATGGAAATATTTGGAAACGCCGCTCAGGATTTTCAGTCGATTCGACAGGTGGAAACACATGTTCAATCGTCCGTCAATCAGGAAGTCGAAATTTGGCCGGCCGTTTTTCGATTGAAAGACAAATAAAAAAAACCGTATGGCGCCTTCATTTACCCGGGGGCGCCATACGGAAACCTGACAACGTGGCTGAAACAACGACCCGGGCCACAAATTTTGTTTTTCAGGCAAGATGATTTCGACGCTTCGATTTCAATCAATTGTGACGGATCATCTGGATTTTGAAATCGAAAGGCGGGAAGAATGAAAATCGTTCTCTATGCGAATGAACAAGATGAACAGTCAAGCAAATGCCTTCAAGATGTGATCGAAACGTGCATCCCATCCAACTGCCTGGAGGTATATGGAAACACTCACAATTTTGCAAAACGGATATATCAGATCCCCAGAAATATTGATGTGGTCGTGCTGCTCGCCCAGAATCATGAACAACTGTCGGAGTTGATCTCTTTAAAGGATTTTCTGATCGATGTCCGCATGGTTCTTATCCTGCCGGATCGGGAACATCAAACCGTGATAAAAGGACATGCCCTGTGTCCGGGTTATACAAGTTATATGGACAGCAATATGGCAGATATTGCCAAGGTATTGAACAAGATGATTTTGAGGCTGAACACATTTTCATAAAAAATGGAACGGGTTTCCATTTGGGCGTTGTTCCGGTCTATTCTGAGCGGGTTCCATATACAGAAGTCAGAATACAGAATTCAGATGCCAGAATAAATAGGGAATGGTTGCTGTTTATAAAAATGATATTTTCCTTATTTATTCTGAATTCTGAATTCTGGCTTCTGAATTCTGTTTTTCCAAAATTATTTTTCTGAACGTCTGTAGCGGGCTTCAGTCGGGATTTTTAAACAGATAATTATAAGCCCGCAACAGTTCTATTGCAGAGTTTTCCCAATTGAGAGACTTGGCAATCCTTTCAATACCGTATTCTCCTAACCTCTTTTGCAGATCAGGATCTTTTGAAAGTCTTACAATTTCCTGAGCAAATTGGGTAAGGTTTCCGGGTTCAATCAGCAAAGCGGATTCTTGTGTTGAATATCGTGTTTCATCCATATCAAATGCAACAATTGGTTTTCCTGCGGACATGTATTCCATAATTTTTATAAATGTCGATTTGGAATTGGCCGCTGTCTTTGGCGCGGTTTCAACGCAAATATCCGCTTCTTCGATAAAATTCTGAACCCGCTTGCGATCATGGATATAACCTGTAAAACGGAAGTACGGCTCCATACGCAATTCGGCACAAAGTTTCTTTACGCGGGGCAGATCGTCACCATCACCAATAACTGTACAGTGCATCCGGGTTTCATCAAGCTGATTGACGAGGATTTCCATCGTTTTAATCAAAAGATCCACACCATCCTGGTTGTTTATTGACCCGACATACAACAGCTCAGTAATCTCATGATCCCCGTATCGTTTATAATTTACACTTTTTGAATTCCGGGATAACTCCGGATCATTTCGTACAACAAATATTTTATCCGGATTGATACCATGTTTGTGAATAATATGTTTTTTATAGGATAAATTTGAACTGATTACCGCATGCGCGATACTGCAGGAAAGTTTCTCCATCAGATTGAGCAGTCTGAAGATTGCTTTTTTTCTGGCATTGTATTTGGAGTAAAAAAGCTCAGGAGCAAGATCGTGATGGTCAAATATGAATTTGACATCAAAAATATTGAAGGCCAGAGCCAATAGAAAAATATGATCCGGCGGGTTGGCGCCATGGATGATAACGGATCGATTCTTTAAGAATACGTTGAGACCAAGAATTACTTCCCAGAAGAGCGCATTCGTGTATTCCATTATCTGATGCAACTTGCCGCCTTTGCCATTGAAGGATGGGTGCCGATATATCTCGATCCCATCGATCATTTCGTAGTTTTTGGGAAAATTTTTGTTCTTGGGCGAAATGACGGTTACATCGTATCCAGCCTGTTTTAACGTCCTGGCTTCTCTCCAAACACGGATATCCTGAGGGACGGCAGCGTTTTCCACAATAAATAGAATGCGATGTTTTTTCATCTTTTAATAACCCCTGGTCTGTATTGAACCGATATTTGAAAGAATGCAGTATCGGTTACACGTTATCACTTATTTTATGACGAACGAAAACCGGAAAGATGGTGCTTTTTTAATAGATCATACAATCTGGACTGGGATAGGCCAGAGAGATTACAGGCGTTCTCCCGGCTCTTACCGACTTTTGCAAGCAGCATGCGAAGATAATTCTCTTCTGAGTGGTGTCGAAAATCGGACCAGGTTGGAAATACCCCATTGTCAACCGGCATTTCAGCTTTTTGACCGGCTGTGCCTTGCGTATGCCCGGATTCGAAATCCAGCCGCGTGATTCGATAAGCGGGGGGAAGGTGTTTGGGGACCATTATTGGATCCTGTCCGGCTGTAGCCAGTGCATATTCCAATACATTGATCAGTTCCCGAACATTTCCGGGCCAATGATGCGCATTCAGATGCATCAAGAATTCGGATGATACGCCTTTCAAACCAAGATCATAGCGCTGACCCATTTCGTGGATTTTATGAACGGCGATTTCCTGCAAATCCTGTTTGCGATCCCGAAGCGGCGGAAGGTTGATCCATATGGCTCGAATTCTGAAAAGCAGATCTTGTCTGAATGTTTTCTCTTTTACCATTTGCTCCAGATCACGATTTGTTGCCGAAACCAGTCTGAAATCAACCGGCCGCTCCTCTTTGCCACCCAGTGGGCGGATTCGGTGTTCCTGGAGGGTCCTGAGAAGAGATGCCTGAATATTCAGGGAAAGATCGCCGATTTCATCCAGAAACAATGTCCCGCCTTCCGCCTGCAGAATCAGTCCGTCCTGTCTTTTATCAGCACCGGTAAAGGCGCCTTTTTCATGACCGAACAACGTGCTTTCTGCCAGGGTTTCGGGCAGTGCCCCACAATCTACCGTAATGAAAGGTCCCATCGATCGGATGCTGTTTCGGTGTATGGCCTTGGCAAAGGATTCTTTTCCGGTGCCTGTTTCACCCGTAATCAACACACTGGCATCGGTCACGGATGTTCTGGCGATTTCACTGAGACAGTTGCGAATGGCATCCGAATTCCCGATGATCTCTGAACGGTCAAGGAACACCGGGTGTTTTGTCGAGCCTTTTTCACTATGATACTGCATCGCCCGAGTGATGGTAAGAGACGCCTCATCACGGGAAAAGGGCTTTTGGAGAAAATCCCATACCCCGTATTTGAAGGCCTGTTCAGCCACCTCCAGGTCTCCTGACCCTGTAATAATAATTACCTCTGGCGATGATGGCATTTTTAACAGTTTTGGCAATATTTCCAAACCGTTGCCATCTGGGAACTCCAGATCGAGAAGAATTACATTACATGGGTTGATGGATGCCTGGTGGAGACCATCTTCCAGTGTATGGGAGGTATAAACGCGATGTCCCATTCGCTCTATCAGTTTGGAGAGAATGATGCAGATTTGGACGTCGTCATCAATAATCAACAATTGAGCCGTTGGGTTGGTCATCCGGTTTCCTCTTGTTTTTGAGAAAATATCATGGAAAATGGTTGCGTTTCAGGTGCATTGCAAACATCGCCCATTTTTATTAAGAGCCTGTTTGAATATCCCGTCTGAGGCCCGCTAACTGCGTTGAAAAGCACCTCAAAATGCTCACATACTCCGTGTATGCTCCGCTTTTGATGCGCTTTTCGCCTTGTTATCGGGCCTGATCCAGAATCTTCAAACAGGCTCTAAGAGGCATCAGTGCCATTTATCTTTTCCGATGGGGTCAAACGGGTGTGATTTTCTTTCAAAACCCAAATTGCATACCAGAAAAAGCATGATTCCTGCCGCATGCAGCCATAGATCGCGAAGCAATCCATGCCGGGTAGTCGTAACTAACTGAACTGTCTCAATAATGACAGACAGGGACATGGCAATGACAGCGCTCCAGACGCCGGGTTTTTGAATCAGCCCTCTGAAAAATTGCGTGGAAAACATGAGCCGGATGACGCACGATAACAGAAAGAATGAAAGGACATGAAGAAAGGTGTCACTGCCAATCCCGATCCATTGATAAAATAATCGAAGCGTATCCGCTTGTATGAAAGAAAAATAAAAAATGGATAGCACACAGGACAACGCGACCAAAGCGGCAGCAATCGATTTCATTATGATCTTGCCCTGAAATTATCGACCCCGGATAACCCAGCCTTCATCAACGAGGCGTTCACTGAAATTCCACAGGGTTTTTGCTGCGGCTTCATCATGGGATACATCGGAAGATCGAATGGTTTTTTTGTTCTGAAAATATTTTCCGGAAACGCCTTTCACCGCGTCTGAAACTGCAAGAAAGGTTATTGTTTCCGCTGCCTTTGACGGTAAAATCAATTGTCTCCTCATTAAATAAAACACCCAATGCCTTGTCCAGCTTATCATGCCGTTATTTTTCCCCAGATTGGTTGCCACGCCGCCAGGATGCAGCGCATTTGCCGTTATTGGGGTATGGGCCAGTTTGCGCGCCAGTTCGTAGGTAAACAGCAGGTTGGCCAGTTTTGACCGTCCGTAAGCTTCTTTGCGATCGTATGTTTTTGAGTTGATAACGTAACCAAAATCAGCAGGACATCCGTAATGTGCATCGGATGACACATTAATGATGCGTCCTCCCGGAGATGCATTGAGGGGTTCCAACAGCAACAGGGTTAACAAAAAATGTCCCAAATGATTCGTGGCAAAGGTCAATTCGATTCCATCCGCGTTTGTCTTATAGTCATTGAAGCGGGCGCCGGCATTATTGACGAGAATATCAATCCGGGGATACCGCTTTTTTAACTGCGATGCAACCTGTCGGATTTCTGCAAAATTGGCGATATCCGCCTGTATAAATGTGACATTGTCTTTTCCGCTGATCTTGCAAATTTCATTTGTCACGGATCTTCCCTTTGCCGCATTTCTGGAAATCAGGATCAATTGCAAATCGAATCTGCAAAGCTGGCGGGCAGCGGCCCGGCCGATTCCGGATGTGGCGCCTGTAATAACGCCTGTTCGCTGGTCAGAAATGGCTTTTTGAGAATTTTTCATGCTGGCTGAAGGTTCAATGATAATATTGTTCGTTACGTGAGATGGGCTCTCAACCGCTGTTTCTTTTCTGCATGATGGGTCGAAGACCCTTGAGAAAATCTTCATATCCTTGATCCGGGGTCATTGGAACGGTAATCCGGGCAAGAGGGACTGCCTTGGGGTATCCCCAGAAGGTAAATGGCGGAACATGACCGGTCACCGTTGTTCCGCCTTTGATAACGGCTCCTTCCCCAATTCTTGTGCCTGGCAGGATTAGTGAGTGGGGTCCGATATACGCATTTTTTTCAATGATAACTTCCCTGTATCCGCCGACTGGTTTTCTTTTACCCCAGTACGTATGGGTAATAATGGATGTCCGAATGCCGATGGTGCAATTGTCATGAATAATAACACCTTCCGGATGCAGTTCATCGATATAGACGTATTGACTGATCCAGACATTTTTACCGATGGTTGCACCCCGCATTCTGTGTAACCCCGGTCTGACAGAAAAACCTCCAGGAAACACAAATGCCAACTTGTGTAAAAAACGATTCAGAATGTTTTTTGTCATCATCATACAATGTTCCTTAATATATACCGTTTTGCGCATGAAAAAGGCTGAAGGCTGAAGACTGAAGGCACCGCAACCAGCATTCAGGCAGTGCTGCCGTGGGACGGTCAGGCGGCCTGGCTGTTTCTCAATACGCACGACTCATATCTCAATACTGAATGTATTTTCACGGTAAACGCTCATGATCAAGGGTTTGCTCACCCCCAGACATTAAAATGATTATTTCCGATTTTACCCTGTACCCTGATACCTGATACCTGATTGTGATCTTATATTGATCCTGACTTGCGCACTTTTTCCTTTATCCGCTGGATATGACCCCGACCCAGTCCTTTAACTTCACAGCCCTTTTGAAAATACCGGTGAATCTGATCGTCTGTCAGTATGCCAAAACAGTCAATCAGCGCCACGGGTCTGCCGGTCATGTTCAGAACTGTATCGGGCGCCATGTTCAAATAACTTTCATGGCGCACCGCCAGAACCACGGCATCCGCTCCGGTCAGGGCCGATTCCATATCCGGAGACATCCGCAACTCGACCAGCCGGTTCTGATTGCGGAAAAATCGGGACATGGAATGACCCGGAGCCGGGTAGGTATCCTGCTTTTCCAGTTCCCACCAGTGTTGCACATACGGGTCATGGACAACCACATCGGCGCTCATTTCTGTCAGTTTCCGGACAATCAGCTCTGATCCGCTGTAGCGGGTATCGCCGACATCCTCCCGATAGGATGCACCCAGCACCACAACTCGACTGGCTGCGACAATTTTTCCCATATTCCGCAATGCATCCCGCACCAGTTGGGCCACATGCAGGGCGCGCGTGTCATTGATGTCTATGGCCATCGGCGTGATTTTGAAAATATCCTCCTCAAAGCCCATCAGGGTCTGATAGGCCCACACACCCAGTGCGCCATCCTTGGGCAGGCAGTATCCGCCGATTCCCGGTCCGGGGAAAATGATGTTGGAATGGGTGGGGCGCACCTTTATCGCCTGGATGACCTTGACCAGATCCACCCCGTTCTGCTCGGAAAACAGGCTCCACTCATCCAGAAATGCCAGCATGGCGGCCCGATACGAATTTTCGATGATCTTGCAGGTTTCGCTTTCGATGGGCCGGTCCAGTACGGTCAGCGGGTATTTGTCCACATGAATGACTGTACTGAGAAATTTGACCACTTTTTCCCTGGCGGACAGGTTGATTCCGCTGCACACCCGCCAGAAATCCCGGATCGAGGCCACATAGCTGCGGCCCGGCATGACCCGCTCAAAGGAATGGGCAATGCAGGGGACTTCATTTGCAAGACCTCGTTTTTCAAAGGCCTTTTTCAGGATCGGATACGCGACATATTCCGTGGTCCCGGGTGGCACCGTGGTTTCAATCAGAACCAGGCAATCGGGCCGAATTTTTTCGCCAATGACCTTCAGGCTGTCTTCCAGAGCGTTGATATCGGCAGTGCCCTGACAGACATTGCCCAGCTTCTGTTTTAAATAATCGCACTGAACGTCCACTACCACAATGTCAGCCAGAGACAGTGCATCATAGCTGAAGCTGGCGCAGAGAGTTTTCTTCTGTTTGACGCACCGGTCGATCAGGGGGGCCACCTCCGGATCTTCGGCCTTGACCGGCGCAACACCGCGATTCAGATAGGGGATTTTCCAGAAAGACCGGGGACTTGGCCGCTGCATGCCAATGACGAAATACGGAGACGCGCCTGTTGCGGCGTCCGCCGAGTCTGCCACAACACCGGCCATGACCGCGCCGACAAATCCGACGCCCATGACCACCACAATTTCGCGGTTCATCTGTCGCTGCGCGTCAACAAGATGGGTTAACCGGTTAAATTCCGGATTGTAATCCTCTGGTTTCGGAAGATGGAAAGTTTCACCGTCCGGGGAAACCGAAACCTGGGGCAAAATGGCGGCTGCCACCTGTTGGGGGGTTTCTTTGATCATGGTATTTATACTTTCGGGTAAAATGGTTAGGGGGTATGGGCGATATACCAGCTCATGGCGGTTTTCAGGCCCTGATCGATCCGATGGGACGGGGCATACCCCAGAAGGCTTTTTGCTTTGCTGATGTCGGCCAGTGAATGACGCACATCGCCTTCCCGAAACTCGCGGTATATCGGGAAAAATTCCTTTAAATGGGCGAATTGCGGTATCAGGTGCGACCGGATGTATTCAAAAAGCTGATTGAGCGTGGTGCGCTCGCCGACTGCGACATTATAGACATGGTTGAGGGCATCTGTATTTTCGGTTGTGGCTGCCAGCAAATTGGCCTGTACCGCATTGTCGATGTAGCAGAAATCGCGGCTGGTTTCTCCATCGCCATTGATATATACCGGCTGGTTAGCAATCATCGCGGCAATCCATTTGGGAATGACCGCGGCATAGGCGCCTTCCGGGTCCTGGCGCGGCCCAAAAATATTGAAATACCGCAATCCGATGGTGTTCATGCCATAGCAGCGCGCAAACACATCCGCATACAACTCGTTGACATACTTGGTGACGGCATAGGGAGAAAGCGGCCTGCCGATCGTATCCTCCATTTTGGGTAAACCCGGATGATCCCCGTATGTGGAACTGGATGCGGCATAAACAAACCGCCTGACTTTGGCATCCCGAGCGGCAACCAGCATGTTGACAAATCCGGTGATATTGTTTTCGTTGGTCAGGGCCGGATCGGCGATTGACCGGGGCACAGACCCCAGTGCGGCCTGATGCAGGACATAGTCAATGCCCTGGCAGGCATTGCGGCAATGCTCCGGATAACGGGTATCGCCCTCGACAAAGCGAAAGCGGCCCCACTGGGATGGGGCAACCCCGTCCTTGATCTGGTCCAGGTTATGGCGGTATCCTGTGGATAAATTATCCAGCCCTACCACGGTCTGATCCAGTTTCAGAAGGGCTTCTGTCAGATTGGAGCCGATAAAACCGGCAGCGCCGGTGATGAGCCAGGTTTTTGGATTTTTGGATTGGATGTTCATGGATTTTGGGTACCTGTCAAGGGAATGGGTAAATTACGTTGCCTGGTTATTGATTTAAAACAAAAAATATTCGGAAACCTTTTTCTGTGCCATAATATTCGGGTGAAAAACAGAATTCAGAAGCCAGAAGCCAGAATTCAGAATAAATAAGGAAAATATCATTTTTTAGACAGCAACCATTCCCTATTTATTCTGGCTTCTGATGTCTGTATTTGGAACCCGCAGATTGTGACCGTTCAAAGTATATCCTTTTGGTCATTTCGACATTTGGATTTTGAATTTGTTTCGAATTTCGGATTTCGATATTCGAATTTTGTCTGAACCGGGGTTTCCGTTCAGACACTAATTTAATGACTCTGAATTTTTTCTAAAACTGCCAAAATGCTTTTTTAAGCGATTTTTATCAATTTTTCCGTTGCTGGTTGTTGGAAAGTAGTCAACAAAACATATATGTTTGGGTACCTTGAAGTTTGGAAGGTTTTGTTTGCAGTGCAGCAACAG
>DFZE01000228.1 GCA_002382065.1 Desulfobacteraceae bacterium UBA4064 | reverse complement strand
TCCGGAAATTCCAATAGGCTGGATATAGACATTCAGAAAATGAATTTCGCAAGGCAGCAGGGAGGGAATAGGCCTTTTCTCGGCCATTCCCGACCGATAACGCAGCGAAATTATTTTTCTGAAAGTCTATAATATGACCACACCGAACTGACACATATGATCAATCTCCAGGGTTATGGATGGCTGTTATGGGAAGGGGCCTGGCAAACCGTTCTGGTCGGAATCGGTTCCATGGTCATTGCCATGCTTCTGGGTCTTCTGGGTGCATGGGGAAAGCTGTCCCGGTCAAAAATGGCCAGGGGCATTACCGAGACATATACCACCATCATCCGGGGTGTCCCCGAGCTGGTGATCATTCTGCTGGTGTATTACGGGGTTCCCACGCTGATTCAGGACTTTCTGTCAACGTCCAGAGTGGATATTGTCATTGACTTCAATCCGTTTTCCGCCGGAATTGCGACGATCGGATTCATCTACGGGGCGTTTGCAACCGAAGTCTTCCGGGGCAGCTTCATGGCCGTGCCAAAAGGTCAGATGGAGGCAGCCAAAGCCGTGGGAATGAGCCGGATTCAAGCCTTCCACCGGGTCCTGATGCCCCAGATGTGGCGGTTCGCCCTTCCGGGGCTGGGCAATGTCTGGATGGTTCTGATCAAGGCAACCGCGCTGGTCTCGGTCATCCAGTTGCCGGAACTGATGCGCAATGCCGATATTGCATCCCGAGCCACCAAGCTGCCATTCACCTGCTACTTTGCCGCATCCCTGATCTATCTCGGAATTACGGTCATTTCGATCCTGGTTCAGCAGAAAGCGGAAAAATGGGCCAACCGCGGAATCAGGAGGGCATAATGTTTGACATCATCTGGGACAGCCTGCCCAAGCTTCTGACCGGGTCCATCACCACCATTCAATTGACATTCATCAGCGTGTCCATCGGGTTATGTATCGCGGTTCCCCTTGCCCTGATGCGGGTTCATAAAAATCCGGTGTTGCGGTGTCCGGTGTATGGATTCATTTTCTATTTTCGGGGCACGCCACTTCTGGTGCAGATTTTTCTCATTTACTATGGCAGCGGCCAGTTTCAGGCACTTTTTGATCAGATCGGTCTCTGGCAGTTATTCCGCGAAGCCTGGTTTTGCGCCATTCTGTCCCTGACACTGAACACAGCGGCCTATACCGCAGAAATTCTTAGGGGCGCCATCCAATCCGTACCCTTTGGAGAAATAGAGGCCGCAAGAGCCTGCGGCATGTCCGGCTCGCTTCTGTATCGGCGCATCATCCTCCCCAAGGCATTCCGTATTGCCTGGCCCGCCTATACCAACGAGGTTGTTTTTCTGCTTCAGGCCACATCCCTCGTGTCGATCATTACCATCATGGATATCACAGGCGCTGCCCGGGTCATTGCATCCCGCAGTTTTGCCTTCTACGAGCTGTACCTGACCGCGGCCCTGCTGTATCTAGTTCTGGTTTATGGCGTTCTTTACGTGTTCAGGCGGATTGAATACCGGATAACCGGTTACCTGCTCGATCCGTCACTGCGCGCCTGATTCCAATACAGCCGCAAACAGCGCTTTAGCTTTCAAGATAAAGATTTTGGGTGCGTTATCGGTCGGGGGGCCTAAATGGCCTATCCTATCCCTGCCGCCTTCCCAAAATCTTTATCTTGAAAGCTATATGGTCGGAATGTTCGCCAGTCAAATATGTTGATTCACCATCATCTCAAACGCCCCGGCATCAAGGAAAATTCGTCATCATGACCAAAACACGGATTGTTTGCACCATAGGCCCTTCCAGCAGTTCGAAAGACATGATCGAGAAACTTATTCTTGAGGGAATGGATGTCGCCAGACTGAATTTTTCTCATGGAACCCATGCCGATCACCTGGACCTGATCCATCGTATCCGAAGTCTTGGGGAAAAGCTTGGCAGGCCGGTCGCCATTCTTCAGGATCTTTGCGGCCCCAAAATCCGCGTCGGACAAATGCCCGATACCGGCAGGCTGCTGGTCCCCGGAGATGAGCTGATTCTGACTCCGGACATGACGGATGCAGAAGATAACCGGATTTTTGTATCCTATCCCACGTTGCCATATGAGGTCAAAGCGCACGACCGTATTCTGCTGGCTGACGGCATGATGGAAATTGAGGTTGATCGCATCGCCGGATCAAATATATTCTGCCGGGTCATTATCGGTGGCACGCTTACCTCGCACAAGGGGCTCAATCTGGTCACGGGCACGCTTCATGCCCCGTCCCTGACAGAAAAAGATCGCATCGATCTGGCATTTGGCCTTGAAAACGATGTGGATTATGTGGCCCTGTCGTTTGTCAGAAAACCCGATGACATTAACATGGTCAAAACCATCATGGCTGAAGCCGGGAAAGATGTTCCGGTCATTGCCAAAATCGAAAAACATGAGGCCCTCGACAGTATCGATGAAATCATTCGGGCTGCTGACGGCATCATGGTGGCCCGAGGCGATCTGGGAGTCGAAATCCCGCTGGAAAATGTCCCGCATATTCAGAAATCCCTGATTTATAAAGCCAGAAAAGCGGGAAAACCGGTTATTATCGCCACACAGATGCTGAGATCCATGGTGGATTCCCCCAGACCCACGCGCGCCGAAGCCTCGGATGTGGCCAATGCAGTTCTGGATGGGGCCGATGCGGTCATGTTGTCCGAAGAAACCGCAAGCGGCAATTATCCATCCGAAGCCGTAAGATATATGGCAAAAATTGCCAGTTGCGCAGAACAGAACTTTTCGTATCACCACATGCTGGACCAGGTGCCAGAAACGGAAATATCGGAATCCGTGGCCCATGCGTCCTGTGTTCTGGCAGACCATCTGGATGCCGCTGCCATTGTCACGCCCACCCGCTCCGGTCATACGGCCATGCAGGTTTCCAAATTCCGCCCCAGACAGCAGATTCTGGCCCTGTGTCCGGAAATGACAACGGTTCGCCGACTCTGCCTGTACTGGGGATGTCTTCCGATCTTTGTACCGGATGCGAGCGCGTCTGATGACCTGGTTGAAAAGGCGGCCAAAACCGCACTCGATTCCTGCCAGTGCGCCCTGGGTGATCTGGTGGTGATCACATCCGGTTATCCGGTCTGGGTAGCCGGTCTGACCAACATGATCAGTGTCAAACGACTTTAAGATTTAAGACTGAAGGCTGAAGACTGAAGGGTGAAGGCTGCACACAGCATTCAGGCAGAGCTGCCGTCGGACGGTCAGGCGGCTTCTCAATACGGAATGGTCTTTTGCCCATTACATCCGGCATGCACATGTCGGCTTACAGATTGGAAAGGAAAAATTTTGGATTTCGGAATCTTGAATCAGATCAGCTTCAGTTGGGATTTTGTCCTGGCCTTTTTGAGCATTGTCCTGATAGACCTTATTCTGGCAGGTGACAATGCCGTGATCATCGCCATGGCGGTCAGGTCCCTTCCCAGAAAACAACGCATGAAAGGGGTTGCTTTTGGCGCCGGGGCTGCGGTTATCCTGCGGGTCGCCCTGACCTTTTTTGCTGCCCAGCTTTTACAGTATCCATTCATCAAATTTATTGGCGGCACCGTTATCGTCTGGATCGCCATAAAACTGTTTGTGGAAGGGACTCCGGATGGAGATGTCAAAAAAGAGGCCACCACCCTCAGACAGGCTATCTGGATTATTATCATTGCCGACATTACCATGTCCCTGGATAATGTTCTGGCGGTTGCCGCGGCTTCAAAAGGAAATCTCGCGCTTCTCATTTTTGGCCTGGGCTGCAGCATTCCATTTGTGGTGTTTACCAGCAACCTGCTGTCCATGCTGATGGACAAATATTCCTTTGTCATTTATATCGGCGCCGCAATTTTGGGCCGGGTCGCCGGAGAGATGATGATAAGTGATCCGTTCATTACAGAACTGNNTGGACAAAATGGAAGATCCATCGGGAATATCTTCGGTCTGAAGATCAGCCCTCACCCAAAAACCTGTGTCAGGAAAAAAGGAGATAGTCTGTATGGCTGTTTTAACGATTTCCAGGGAACATCAGACGGGTTGTGTCGAGATTGGGCGCGCGGTTGCCCATCAAATGGGTTACGAGTTTGTGGATAAAAGCTGCATCTATGCCAGGTTGAGACAGACGGGTGAAAAATGGGGTCGGATGGCCGAAGAACTGGACGAGGAGCGTCCCAGTATCTGGGAAAAATATGACCGGGAATACCGGGGTTTCATTTCCCTGGTCGAATCCACCATTTATGAATATGCCGCCACGGATCGGGCGGTGATTCTGGGACGGGGAAGCGCCTTTCTTCTGCATGATATGCCCCAGGTGTTGAAGGTTCGCATGTTTGCCCCTATGGATGTGCGAATCGAACGGCTGATGCAGAAGGAGAATGTGGATCACAAAACAGCCAGGGAGACCCTTGAAAAAATCGATAAAAGCCGGAGCGGCTATATTCAGTCCATTTATGGGAAACAGATGAAGGATGTGGAAAACTACGATATGCTTTTTAACACCGGTGTTCAAACCTACCATCAGATCACAGAAAATCTGGTGAAAACCCTTGAAGAATGGCATCATCGCGGAACGCCTGAAAGCCTCCAGCGGCTGAAAGATCGCGCACTGGCAGCAAAGTTGAAAGCCCGAATACTTACCCACCCGGATCTCTTTATCCCGTCACTGGAAATTTTTCATGACGGGCAGGCAATTGTTATAAAGGGCGTGATCCATAATCCCGAAGAAAGCCGGTTGATACAAAAATTGACACATGAAATTGCACCGTGTCTTTCTGTCCGGAATGAACTCCATTATCGGGAATGACTTATTTCAAATTGTCTTCAATCAGAAACCGCAAAAATGCCGTGCCATTTTTCATCACCACGTGGGTTCCGGTACGCGCTGCAAAATCCGGATCGTAGTGAAATGCTGCGCCGCCAGCAACCAGACGGGTGAATGGCGGCAATCCGTGGATAATTTCTGCAACCATGTCATCCGAGTCAAACTGAAGAACCGTCATTCCCAGAAAATGCGGTTTCATTCGTCGGCAGGCCTCAATGATGGCAGCCGGCGCCTGAAGCAGACCCAGGGGATTCACCCGAATTCCGACTGCGTCAGCCAGTTTTTCAATCACTTCAAGACCATGCCCCCACCCATCATCAACGGTCGCTGTCACCATCAGCGGCGGAACCGTCCACAAACCGGTATGATTCCGTTCCTTCCGCCACAGCCTCAATTCCCGCGCCGCATTCAGATAGACTTCCCGGGTGGGGGGACCATTTTCCCGGTCCTGAAGGAAAATTTCCAGTTTCTGTCTGAATTCATTGAAAACAGATGTTTCCGGCATGATGTCTTTCTCCTCGGGAAAGCGGATATTGAATCCGGGAAAAAACAGGTGCAACATGAAAAAGAAAACGGGACAGCCGGTTATCCGACTGTCCCGTTATTTGTGACATGCAATATGACTATAATCATACAGTTACCGTGAAAATCAGTCGTCAGCAATCAGTGGCCAGTGTAGGGGCGACCGGCCGGTCGCCCCTGCGACGCCTCCAGGGGGGAGGTCGGGAGAGGGGAGATGAACCTCCCGAAATTCAGGGCTTCCAGTCCGTGGCCATTTCAAACAATGCCGCAGCCCCCATTCCGCCGCCGATGCACATGGATTCAACACCGTACTTGCCGCCTGTTTTTTTCAGGTTGGCCAGCAGTGTGGCGCACAGTTTGGCGCCGGTACATCCCAGGGGATGACCCAATGCAATGGCGCCACCATGAATATTGACTTTGGCGAAATCGATACCACATTCCCGAACGCTGTAAATGGCCTGGGATGCGAATGCCTCATTGATTTCAAACAGGTCGATATCTTTCACATCCATACCCGCCAGCTTCAGCAGCTTGGGGATGGCATATCGGGGGCCAACACCCATTTCATCCGGTTCACATCCCACGGTTGTGTAGCATTTCAGTTTGGCCACAGGGGTCAGCCCCAGTTCCCGAACCTTGCTCTCGCTCATGATAATGGCGGCGGCGGCCCCGTCTGTGGTTTGCGAGGAATTGCCGGCAGTCACCGACCCATTGGCCGCAAAGACCGGACGCAGTTTGTTGAGCCCTTCCAGGGTAGTACTTTCCCGGATACCGTCGTCAAATGACTGAATGAAGGTCTCCCGTTTGTACGCGCCATCGGCCTGCTGAACAAATTTTGTCGCCGGTGTGGGGACCAGTTCGGTATAAAGTCCCATGGCCTTGGCATCGGATGCTTTCATCTGGCTTTTATAGGCAAATTCATCCTGTTCCTGACGGCTTATTTTGTAGCGGTTGGCCACGTTTTCTGCCGTAATGCCCATGGAAGTGTACATGTCGGCGTGAAGTTTGGTATATTCCGGATGAGGACGGGGCAGATTTCCGCCCATGGGGACGTATGTCATGGATTCAATACCACCACCAATGACCACATCCGACCAGCCGCTCATGACCCGCAGGGCTGCGAGGGCAATGGCTTCCAGCCCGGAGGAGCAAAACCGATTGACGGTTGCACCGGATGTTTCCACCGGAAATCCGGCGATCTGGGTGACAATACGGCCAATGTTCAGGCCCTGCTCCGCCTCTGGAAATGAACAGCCGATCATGACATCGTCAACCAGCTTTTTTTCCATGTTCGGGGTTCTTTCCACTGCGGCGTTCAGGATAAATGCCAGCAGATCTTCGGGACGGGTGTCTGCAAATGCGCCTTTACCTCTTCGACATCCTGGTGTTCTGACGGATGTAACGATATATGCATCTCTCATGATAGATTTCTCCTTGATAGCAGATGACGGATGTCAGATGACCGACGACAGAAACATATCTGCCCTCAGTCGTCTGTGTCTGTCATCCGTTTAGACTAATTTCTGAGGGGTTTTCCGGTTTTCAGAATGTGCTCGACCCGGGCCACGGTTTTTTCCTGTTTCCAGAAATCCACAAACGCATCCCGCTCCAGTTTCAGAATGACGTCCTCATCAATTTCGCTGTTGGTCCGGACATCCCCGCCGCTGATGACACACGCGATCCGTTTGGCCAGAAACACATCGTATTCGCTCACAAATCCGGCGCTCTGCATATTGAAGAGTTCACCATTGATCATGCCCTGGGCCGCCTCTCCAAATACCCGGAGCTTGCGTTTGGCAGGTGGCGCATACCCTTCATCCACCATTTTCAGAACCTCTTTTTTGGCTTCACCAATCAGGTAATCCCGGTTGAACACGATCCGGTCCTTGGGACCCAGATACCCGTTGGTACGGGCTTCGGCAGCAGATGTGGACACCTTGGCCATGGCGATGGCCATGAATGTGGGCACAAAAAACTTGGCCAGATCCACGTCGGTCACGGCTTCCGGAATGCTGGCAATCATCTTTTTCCAGAGATTGAGACATCCGCCGCCACCGGGCAGAAGTCCCACACCAATTTCCACAAGCCCCATGTACAGCTCGGCATGGGCCACAATCCGGTCCGCCGTGCCGATGCACACCTCACATCCACCACCCAGGGTCATGCCATAGGGAGCCGCCACAATGGGGAAGCTGGCATACCGGGCCTTCTGCATACCGGCATGGGCCTTGGCCAGAAATGCATCGATTTCGTCATATTTGCCTTCTTTGGCCAACCCTGCCATAAATGACAGGTCCCCGCCGGCGGAAAATGCACCGGGCATGCCACCGGCCTGGTTCCCGATCACCAGACCCACGCCGTGTGTATCCACATGGTCGATGCATGCGCCCATAAAATCCACAATCTCGCCATTGATGGCATTCATCTTGGTGTGAAATTCACAGCAGAAAACGCCGTCCCCCAGATCGATCAGGGATGCGGATTTGCATGTTTTGACGGTTTTGTTATCGGCTTTGAGTGCGGCCAGGGAAATGATGTTTTTGCTGACGACCACATCTTTGTAGCTTTCAGTGGCAAAATCATAGAACTGGGTTCTACCGGCTTCAGATCGATAAAACGACATACATCCTGCGATAATCATTTTTTTGACCTTGGCCGGGACAGCCAATCCGTCCTTTTCCATTTTTTCAACGGATTTGACCAGACCAATGGCATCCCAGGTCTCAAACGGTCCCATGGTAAAATTGAAGCCCCACTTCATGGCATTGTCAATTTCCACGATGGTATCGGATATTTCCGGAACCCGGTTGGCCGCATAAATCAGATTGTTGGCAACCGCTTTCCAGGCAAACCGGGCGCCTTTATCTTCGCCATACAGTATCGCCTGAATTTTCTCCGGCAGGGTTCTGGCCTTTTTGGCCTCGGCCAGACAGGGAAATTCAACAGCGCCATATTCGGCATATTCCAGTGTGGCGGGATTAATGACCTTTCGAATCTTTTTCCATTCCGGTGTCAGATCGGTTTTATAGAATCCGGCCTGAGTTTTGTTACCCAGAAGCTTTTTATCGATCATGGTTTTGACAAATTCCGGCATGACAAACGTATTCCGGGCTTCATCATCGGTCACCAGATCATAGGTATTGGCGGCCACATGACACAGCGTATCCAGACCCACCAGATCGGATGTCTTGAACATGGCGGTCTTGGGTCTGCCCATGACCGGCCCGAACAGCGCATCGACTTCCGGTATGGTCATGCCGTCTTCGACCATCAACTGCATGGCCTTGACCATGCCCTGAACACCGATCCGGTTGCCGACAAAATTGGGGGTATCCTTTGCCCAGACAATACCCTTGCCCAGAATGCGCTCACCAAAATCCGCCATGAAGGTCAGCACTTCCGGCAGGGTCTCTTCCCCCGGAATAATTTCCAGAAGCTTCATGTAGCGGACCGGATTGAAAAAATGCGTTCCCAGAAAATGCTGACGGAATTCGGAGTTCAGCCCTTCAGACATGGCTTTTAGCGGAATGCCGGATGTATTTGAGGAAACAATGCTTCCGGGGTTTCGAACCGGTTCGATACGTTTGAAAAGCTGCTGTTTGATTTTGAGATTTTCAACCACCACCTCGACAATCCAGTCACATCCGGCCAGCTTGTCAAAATCATCCTCAAGATTGCCAACGCTGATCAGGGACGCATCTTTGGGGTGCATGATCAGGGACGGCCGCGATTTCAAAACGACATCCAGACCCTTTTGAACCAGACTGTTTCTGGCTTTTTTGTTCTGTTTTTCTTCTTCCTTCAAATCAAACGGAACAATGTCAAGCAAAAGCGTTTTTATGCCCGCACTGGCCAGAAGCGCGGCAATGCCACCGCCCATGACGCCTGAGCCGATGACAGCGGCTGTTCTGATTTTTCTGCTCATAATGACCTCCTGAAAATTGGGTGACGAACCGATTCAGCAAACCATTCAAATTACAGTTATGAATGAATGCTCATTCATTACCAAAAATTGAATTATGATGTCAAGAAGAAACCCTGAAACGCCGAAATGTCATTTCAGTCAATATGTCGTCTTCCAGAAAACGTGCGATCCCCTCCCTTTTCCGCCTGCCCGAAATCATTATCCTGACAGCGGCGGAAACAAAAAGAACAGACCGGATAATGGGAACGGTCAAAATGAATTTTCATTCATTGGTCAACACGTCCTGAATTTTTCGGGTAAGGTCCTCAAGTGAAAACGGTTTCTGGATAAATCCGCGACATCCTCTTGTCATGATATCCGACGCATGACCGTTCAGGGAATAACCACTGGCCAAAATGACCCGAACGTTTTGATCAATGGCTTTCAGTCTGTCAAACACATCGCCGCCATTCATTTCCGGCATGATCATGTCCAGAATGATCAGGGTAATCTGATCCTTCTGATTTTTGAAAATTTCAATCGCATCCGGCCCGTTTGATGCGGAAATCACCCGAAATCCCAGTTTTTCAAGCATGAGTTGCGCCACTTCCAGAATCAGTCTTTCATCATCCACCAGTAAAATGGCGCCGAATGCAGCCATCTGTGTATCGTCCGGTCGTTTTTCCTGAATTGCCATTTTTTTTGATGCGGGAAGATATATGGTAAATGTCGTTCCAATCCCTTTTTCACTGTAACCGTGAATAATTCCGCCATGATTTTTGATGATGCCATAAGCGGACGCAAGCCCCAACCCGGTTCCCCGTCCTTTTTCCCGTGTTGTAAAAAACGGCTCGAATATCCGTTCACACGTTTGGGCATCCATCCCCACGCCGGTATCTGCCACCGTTATTTTGACATAATATTCTGATGGAAGATGAACCATCCTGGCATCATGGGAATCGATGACCTCATTTCCAGTCCGAACAATGAGTTGCCCTCCTCCGGGCATGGCCTGCCAGGCATTGACATACAGGTTCAGCATGACCTGATGAATCTGCCCCCGGTCCACATCCACATTCCAGAGATCCGGCTGAAACATGGTGGAAACGGACAATTCCTTTTTGGTTCGGGAAAACATCTCCAGACTGTTTTGGATCAGTTCATTCAGGTTTGTGGTTTTGACCTCGATTTTTCCCCCTCTGGCAAAGCCCAAAAGCTGACGGGTGAGATCCGCGCCACATTGGACATGTTTTTCAATATTCTTCAACCGGTCATAAAGCGGATGACTGGTATCGATGTTCATCAGGGACAGTGTCACGTTTCCCAGAATTCCCATCAAAAGATTGTTGAAATCATGGGCGATACCGCCGGCAAGGGTACCAATGGCCTCCATTTTCGTGGCCTGCTGAAGTTTCTGCTCCAGGATTTGCCGTTCAAATTCGCTTTGCTTTTTATCTGTGATATCAATTATATACCCCTCAATGGCCATTACCTCGCCATCATCCGAATATACGCCGACACCCTGTTCCCACACCCACTTGATCTGTCGGTTTCTGTCAACAATCCGATATTCCATCTGAAACGATTTTTTTTGACACAAAGCGGCCTGAACCGTATCCAGGACTTTTTGACGGTCATCGGGATGAATCAGGTCGCCATAAGAAATAACCGCATCGTGTTTCAGATCCTGTGTCTCATAACCGGTCAGATGTTTACATCCATCACTCACCAGCAGCATGGTCCATTTTTCGTTATAATTGCACCGGTACACCATTCCCGGAAGATTTCCCATCAGGGTGGACAACTGCCGCCCGCTTTCCTGGGCATCCTCCTGGGCTTTTTTTCGCTCGGCAATCTCATGGGCGACAATCTGAATCATCTGGTTGGTCATCTGCTTCAGGGATGAGAGTAGTTCGACCGGTGAAGATCCCGTTACCCGGGCACTCAGATCACCCGATGATACCCGGTGCAGCACATCAAAATGTTCGGCCAGCCCCATGGCAAACTCATGAAGCATATCCACAATCTCACCCAGATTGACGGCTGTTTCATTAACCATTTGTTTCAGCCGCACAATCAGCTCGACGTCGGATGTTTCCGTTATACGAACAGACGGATCTCCGGAAGAAATCTTTTTCAGGGCGTCAAAGACCTCGGACAGCCCCATCGCCATTTCAAGGCTGATATTTTCCAGGTCCCGATCTTTCGTCGCTGTCTGTCTGGCAATGACCAGAAGATGACGAACCATCTCCATCAAAAATTTCAGCGGGCTGGTTTGGGTGCTGATGTTATCAAGGCAGGGGCAGGACAGACATTTTTCAACAATTTTGAAAAATGCCTCGTTTTGTTCACCATATATCACGGTTTTCGAAATATTCCGGCAGTGTCCGCTTCCGAACTTCAGAATCGGGCAGTTATCCGTCTGACTACAGGAATAATCCTGGCAGGTGATTTTGTTTTCCACAGATGAAATCCTTCTATCGTGAGGGCCTGTCAACCCGAAAAAGGGACCAAAAGGACTCAAGAGACCTTGAGTACGATAGCCGAATATGAATCATGGCAAAAAGCTGACAGACAAGCCTGAAGGCCGGGTAAACTAAAACTGGATCTGAATCCGCTTGGCAATTTCACCATCGTCCTGAACCGAAACCAGCACTTTTCCCAGTCGCTGACACCAGATTCGAACATCCCGCTCAAATGTCGGGCAATCCCCCCATACTTCCAGAATATCACCCGGTTTCATGGTGGGTGCTTTCACGGCAATTTTTAAAATGGGTTGTGGACATTTGACACCCAGCGTATCGAGAATTTCAGTTGCCATAACACTATCCTTTTACGTGGCAATACCTTCAGTATTGAGATATGAGTAATGCGAATTGAGAAGCCGCCTGATCGCCCGACGGCTGCTTTGCCTGAATGCACAGGGTACAAGTGACATGTGACGGGTGACGGGTGACNNCTTTCATCTCCTCTCAATGCGTCGCACACGCCAGACACGGATCATAGGCCCGATAGGCCATTTCAATATGATTGATGGCGGAATCGGTCACATCCCCGTTTGACAAAAACGCCATGGCCGCTTTTTCGATTGATTTCCCGATGGCCGCCGCATTGATCTGGGTGGCCACAATCAGGTTCACATGCTGAATGATGGCGTGCTCATCCACCCGATATAAATGAAACAGGGCGCCTCTGGGGGCTTCACAGGCCCCGGCGCCATCCGGTTTGATTTTTTGGGGAATAGTATGAACGATGGCAGATGTCAATGCAGAATTGTCGGCCAGCTCGACCATGGTTTCCGCCGCATAAAGCGCCTCGATCAGCCTGGCCCAATGATAGGCCAGGGTATGATGAACCGGCTTGCCGCCAAATGCATGGACCCATTCCTCATACTCGGCCTGAGCCAGACGTGTGGGCAATCCATCGGTCACATTCAATCGGGCCAACGGCCCGACCCGACAGACATCCGCCATCGAACCACTTGCCCCAACAGACAAATCACCTTCCCGGCAATGGATGGTTTTGATTCGGGTCAGCGCATTCACCCGTTCCACCAGAACCGCCATGACCTGATTGGCGGCAAATTGGTGAATCGGGCGGCCCGCCACATCGATGATCCGGATCAGACCATCATAAAAATCGATCTGGCCGGACGCATTCACCATCCCCATGTATCCCGTGGGAAGATAAAATGCAGGATCATTCAACAGGCGATGGAAACGGGTACCGGCAAGCACATGGGATTTGAAAATACGCAAAGACTGACAGGCAAATTCTACAGCCAGGGAGGAAACCTTCCGGGCCTGATCCCGGACATCTGAATCCAGCGACCGGCTGACACCTCCGGGCAATGCCAATACCGGGTAAAGTGCACTGCCTGCAATTTTTGAGACCAGATCACGAACCTGTTTTCGAACATTCAGCACCTGTCTGCCCACATCGTCTCCGAGGCTCTGGATGACACCCAGAATGTTCCGGTTTGCAATCCCTGAATCCGATGAGATCAAAAAATCCGGTCCACCCAGAAAATAAAAATGCAGCAGGTGGTCTTCATAGATAAAGGCGTGATACACCAGTTTTCGGATGATTTCAGCCGCAACCGGTATCTTGGTGCAAAACACATCATCCAGGGCTTTGGCAGAGACCATGTGATGGGCCATCGGACAGACGCCGCATATCTTTTCGGTCAGGGTTGACATCTCTTCGGCCGCCCTGCCCTGGCAAAACGTTTCAAACCCCCGGAATTCCGGAACCCGGAAATGAACCCCCTGAATCTTTCCATCCGGTCCCCATTCCACGTCAATCTGGCCGTGTCCCTCCAGCCGGGTCAATGGATTGATATCGATTTTGATGTTCATGTGTTTTCCTGTCGGCAACGCCCTGGCAATATCGAATCTGCCAGACAGTACCGGTAAAAAAGTCCGGCCGGATCCGGCACTGAGCTCACGGCTGCTTCGATGCCATCCATATCATTTGCCCGAATCCATGCGGCCAAAAATGACAGGGACCTGCAGCCACCATCGGCATCCCCATCCAGGGGTCCCATACAGCCCCTGCAGGGCATATTGGCCGACAGGCACTGTCCGTTACATCCCCCGCGGGTCGATGGCCCCAGACAGATAACCCCCTGATCCAGAAAACACCGGCCGGGATCTACCGGCTTTTCATATATCCGATAAAAGCGGTCAATCACCGGCTTTTGGGGAAGGGTGTCTCTTCGGGAACATGTGGCGCACAGCGCACGGGTATCTGCAAAGACATGCCCGGGAGGCAACAGCGCCTTGTCAAGCAATTGAACAATTGCCGAATAAACCCGATCCGGCTGCGGCGGGCAACCGGGTATCGTGGCATCAACCACAACAATCTGATGCAGGGGCAGGACCCGGTCTGCCAGGGTATCTGTTGCATCCGGATCGCCACCCGGCTCCGGATATAGTCGACTCACCAATTCCAAAACGGTATGAAAATTGGCCAGTCCAATTACACCGCCCATCTGGGCACAGGCCCCATAGGCAATGATTTTTTTCGATTTTTGGTGAAGGAGTCTGGCCATTCTGACATCCTGCCTGTCACGGATTGCTCCATTGATAAAGGTGAAATCGATGGATTTGTCCGGCAGTTCTTCAACATCCCGATGTCGGTAATCCAGCGCGGTTGGCCAGAACACCACGTGACACCGGTGCAGGATATCGACCAGTCCATCAGCCATATCAATCAGGGATTCGTCGCATCCGCCGCAGGAGGCACATCCATAAATGGCAATTTTGGGCCTGTCCATCATCATGAGGCTCCGGCAGCGGATGGCAGCCCGGAACGGATATGAATATCCTGCTGGGGAAAGGGAATCTCGATTCCCATCTCGGAGAACGTCTGATTGATCCGGTAACGGATATCATTTTCGGCCGCAATCATGCTGTCGAGAAGGGTCCATATCCGCAGCTTGAATATCAGGGCACTGTCTCCAAAATCGGAAAACAGGACATCGGGTTTGGGATCAGCCAATACCCATGGACAGGACTTGGCAATTTCAAGAAGTGTATCCGCTGTCACACGCGCATCCGTTCCATATGCAACGCCGATGGTAATGATCCGGCGCAGTCTCTGATCCTTGAAGCTCCAGTTGGTGACGCTGTTGCTGATGAATTCGGAATTGGGAATGATCAGGGATGCATTGTCATAGGTCTGAACCAGGGTTGACCGGAAATTTATTTTTTTGACAATCCCCCAGATGCCGCTGATTTCAACCGCATCCCCGACTTGAATCGGGCGTTCGAACAACAGAATGATGCCACTGATGAAATTGTTGAAAATATTCTGCAAACCAAATCCAAGACCGATGCTTAATGCGCCAAAAACAACGGTCAACGATGTTGCGCTGACACCAATGACACGCAAAGAAATAAACAGACCCATTGCCCATATCAGATATACGGTCAACGTCATGATGGAATCCTGAAGTCCGGAATCCAGACCGCTGTGTTTCAATATTTTATCTTTCAGCGCCTGACGCCAAAATCGTGTTATCAGAACCGTGATCACCAGCGCCAGCAGGGCATAGAACAGGCTCATCAGACTGAACCGGATATCACCGATGGGAACGGGATAATTGATCACCTTGAATACATTGACAATCACGGCGCGTTTTACGCCCCAGCACATCATCACGATTACAATGGCGGCAAAAAACAGGAAGATCCGAATCGACTGAATTCCCAACCACTGTACGGAATGTCGTGACGGAATAATCTGAGTGGCTTTTTTTTCCATCAGCAGATTACGTTCCCATTCCCGCAGGGCAAAAAACAGAAACACACTCCACATGACCGCGACCAGCGTGTTGCCAACCGATATCAGCCAATAAAGGGCCATATGGTTATAACCGGTAATTTCCAGCACCAGCGGGATACTGACAAGGCCATAACCAAAAAAAGAAACGGCCCATTTGGTGACACGGGATTTACGCGTGGGCTGTGGGAAAGCCGCGTCCGTTTCTGCCTTGACTGTTTTGATGAACAATGCCATCCAGGCCAGCAAGCCCATCTCCATGATCATTCTGAAAAAGATCTGAATGATATTTCCAGCGGGCATCATCCAGTTCAGAATGATCAGGATGCTGCCCGCCATGCCGATACCGAGAATCAGATATTTCAACAGGTGAATAACGGATTCAGAAAGCGGGAATGCCATCAGACGATTCCATGCACGCAGGACATCCATGACCCACCGGGTGAAAAGACCCAGTACCATGATGTGAAACACCATACGAATCAGGGGGAAATTGACCCAAAAGCCACGTATCTGGATAAAGGCATACAGGAATACCGTCAGGCCCATCCAGACCAGGGAACGCCGAAAAACGGTATATACCAGGTTTCGCCAAGGGAATTGCCCCAGATTCCAGGGTTTGACCATCTGACTGAAAAAGCGCCGAAGCCTGAGCAGAAAAAATACAAACAGGATCAGAATGGCAATGGACAATACCTGAAAATAGATACCGGTTGCCCATAGATTCTGACATGAGTCGATCCAGAATTGAATTGAAAAAAGAGACAGAATTTGAACACCAAACTCCTTGGTGTCATTCTGAATCTTCTGGATGCTGAGACTCTTGAGCGGGGAAACCTTTCGCTGAAACAGTTCCTGTTTCTTCCGGATACCAATCTGATCATCGAAGCGTTTCGACAGATCCGCCATCGTTCGGTGAACGTCCTGAAGCTGCTCTTTCTGATCCGCATATATCGTTTGAATTTTATCGAGCCAGCTCTTCTTGGCTGTCAACAGAGCGATGAGATTCTGGATATTTTTCCGGATGCCATCGGTTTGTCCATCCTTTGTAGAGCTGGCCACAAAATCCTGCAACTGCTGGTTGTTGAATTGTATCTGTCCGGTGACATGGGTCAGTTGTTTGCCGATATCATCGACCTTTTCGGCCATCTCACTGATTTTCCGATCCACCCCATTCATGGCATTGATATTGTCCATCCAGGCCTTTTCCAGATACTGGGTCTGTAACTGGGGCAACACCAGGATGTTGCTGTAGGCGGAAATCTGAATCCGGTAGGCATTCAACTCGGTCATCATGGCCCGCTGCTCATTCTCGGCCAGTTTCTGGCGAACCTTCAGTGCCTCGATATTCTGCTTTTCAGCCAGAATGGTCATTTCAACGGCCTGCTGGTACCCGGCCGCAGACTCAACGGGTTGTGCCTTGGGATCATCACCATCCTCGGCATAACAGGCGGGAATGCCATCCCCCAACAGGAATGATAAAAACATAAACCCAAAAACAAGGTGAAATTTATATTCAAAGATGGATCTCATATATGACTCTTTGGTAAAGATCAAAATCAGGGGGATATCGCCAAAATATTAAAAATGTTAGCATGAATAATCGGGTCGCACAACAGAACTCCGGAAAATTCTCGTGTTGGCCTTGTCAGAAAACGGTTACGAAAAAAATGCATGTAAAAAAGAGGTGTCCGGATATGGAAAATAATCATCCGGGCAATGTTGACACCGAGGCTCATGCAATGGTAGTTAGGCAAGATAAGCGATTGAATTCAATATTCAGTATGATAGTGCCTGAACGGAAACCCTTTCCCTCTATACTCTCCACTGGATGAAACTGCGATTTGGTTACAGCCGATATGTCTATCCGATCCCAGTGGAGAGGGATGTGATGATAGGATTAAAAAGCGCAATTTGATCCAGTTTGAAGTATATCTCAAAATTCGAAATTCGAAGCGCGAAATCCGAAACAATTTCCCAAATAACAAACCCAACTGTTCAAAACGGCGCATTGCCTGGCAGATCGTTTGGGTCATTCAGACATTTGAAGTTTGAATTTGTTTCGAATTTCGGATTTCGATATTCGAATTTCATCTGAACAG
>DFZE01000296.1 GCA_002382065.1 Desulfobacteraceae bacterium UBA4064 | reverse complement strand
CAGCCCTCTTTTAACGAGGTCTGGTGTCAGTCGGCTCCTTGACTTTGGACAGCATAATAATACCCGCAGCAAACAACAACAGCAATGACCCCATCCCAATTCGGGATGATAGTTGATTGATTTGTATCACCTGCTCCGGAATCGGGTTCGCGGGCATCAAAAGGGTTCTGCTGAGCAGCCCAACACATGCGAGCAATGCCGGTCCAGCAATGGCTGCCATTTTTCCGGTCATATTCATCAGCCCATAATAACCGGCCTCCTGGCCTATCGGAATGAATCGGGCAAAATAGGACCGGCTTATCGCCTGTATCCCGCCCTGAACACACCCGATCATTCCGGCAAGAAAATAGAAATCATTTTTGTTAACCATGACACAGCCCCATAGTGTCGCAATCGCATATCCTGAAATTGCAGTGATGATTGCATTTCGTTCCCCAATTTTTCTTGACAGGCTTCCAAACGCCAGCGCCGCCGGAAACCCGATAAACTGCACCATAAGAAGTGCCAGAATCAGGTCCCGACTTTCAAATCCTATGGACAGACCGTAATCGATGGCCATACGGATAATTGTATCCACACCATCCATATAGCACCAGTAGCATACCAAAAACAGTCGGGTGTTTTTGTGTCGTGCAACCTGTTTGATCGTAAATATCAACTGGCGAATACTGTTTTGAACAGTCTGACGCCATCTTGAAAATGCTATTGCCGTATCGGACGGAAGCCAGCACAGGGAAATCAGGGAAAAACCGCCCCACCACAGTGAAACGGTCATAAAGGAAGTTTTAATGGCCTCAGCCGGGCTGCTCAGCCCAAACCAGTGTGGGTGGAGCGACATGAGGACATTGCATAAAAACAGTGTTCCGCCTCCCAGATATCCCAGCGCATATCCAAGCGATGATATCCGGGAGCGATTTTTCATATTGCTGACTGTAATCAGCAATGCGTCGTAACTCACATTTGCCAGTGAAAAACAGATGACGCCGAGACCATATAAACAGATTGCCCAAACCTGTTTTCCCATCGGAATCCAGTACAACAGTGCTGTCGAAAGAGCACCTGAATAAGCAAAGACCATCAAAAACCGTTTTTTTGAAGAACCTGCATCAGCAACTGCGCCAATTAGAGGCGCCAGAATCGCCACACATAAACTGGCCAATGAGTTCCCAAGACCCAGCACGGCGGTGCTGTTGACGGTGTCCTCTCCGTAGCTCCAGTGCTGTTTGAAGAAAACAGGGAAAAATCCTGCCATGACCGTTGTGGCAAATGCGGAATTGGCCCAATCATATATTGCCCAACCCCATATTTTTCTAGCATCGTCCTGTTTATTCACTGATGACTCGAAATCAATTTTTTTGGGGGTTGATGGGTTTTTTTTCCAATCGTTCCAGAAAATCAATGAGCAGTCGCACGCCAAAGCCTGTGCCACCCACCCCACAAAAGGCGGATTCTTTCTTGATCCAGGCTGGTCCGGCAATGTCAATATGGGCCCATGAAACATTCTGAATAAATTCAGATAAAAACAATGACGCCGTGATGGCACCTCCCCATTTGGAACTGCTCATGTTGGATAAGTCAGCATGTTCACTTTTCAAATATTCCTTGTAGTCTTCCGGTAGGGGCATTGGCCAACATCGCTCTCCGGTTTCCTGACTGCTTCTGATCAAATCCTCTGACAGGCTGATATCATTTGAAAACAAGCCTGCGATCCGCTCTCCCAGACCCACCACACAGGCTCCGGTTAGTGTCGCAATATCGATCACAACTCCCGGCCTGTATTGCTCAATCATATAGGATATGGTATCGGCAAGAATCAGACGTCCTTCAGCATCCGTATTGCCAATTTCAATTGTTTTACCACTATAACTTCTGACGATATCTCCAGGCCTGGTCGCTGATCCGGAAGGCATATTTTCCACAATGGGTATGGCACCGATGATTCGGCCAGGCAGATTCAGTCGGGCGGCCGTTATCAATGTTGCCGCCACGGCCGCAGCACCGGACATGTCCATTTTCATGTCTTCCAGTGATGTGGACGGTTTCAGATTGATACCGCCAGAATCAAAGGTAACCCCTTTACCGATCAGAACCGTTGCAGGTTGATCATTTTGTGTGCCGTAATCCATGATAAGAACCTTGGGTCCGACATCGCTCCCAGCACCGACAGCCAGAAGTGCTCCAAACTGTTTTTCCCGTAAATCGTCCTCTTCCAAAACGGTTACACGTATCGCTTCGGTTGTTAACTGGTTTTTTATCAACTGAACCAGTTGATCCGGTCGCTTGTGGTTTGATGGCAGATTAACCCATTCTCTGGCAAGGCACGTTCCACGGCATTGTGTTTGAATCCGCTCCAAAAGTCCAGTATACTGGTTAGCTACTGTCTGTTTTACCCAGAACCGGATGTCTGATATGGACGGATGTTTCGGCTTTTTATATGCGTCAAACTGATAGCTTCCCAAGCTTGCGCCCTCTATCATGGCACCAAGAATATCGCCGGGTTCAATCTTCCCGGAAGACAAATTCGGCAGCGCAAAAACAACAGAGGAGATTTCCTTGGCGATACATTTTTTTATGGAGTTTCCGCACATTTTTCGAAACGCATCCCTATCCAGCTTTGCCTGCTGGCCTACGCCTACCAGCATCACCTGATCCACCATCATGCCTTCCGGATTAAAAAATACAACGGTATCGTTTTCATCTCCGGTGAATTCTTTCAGGTCAAGTGCCCCCTTTACTATCGCAGAAACGCCTGAGTGATCATACCAATCTGCGTCACCTTCACATACGGGGATAACCAGCATCTCCAAATGTGTTACCATCGGATCAAGAACCACCAGTTGCATGTTAATCTCCTTGTCATTCCATCAGGCATTTTGTAACGTTTCAATGAGTCCGGATTCAGTTCGTATGCAAACCGTCATCCTCTACGATACGACCCATAAAGCACAGTTTGAGGCTTTATTCAGAACATACCGGGAAACACTTCCCATAAAAAATGCCCGCTCCATTCCGCTCCTTCCTATCACAACCGTTCCATATTTTTCTTTTTCGAGCTCTTCAACGATAGCCTTGCCAGGATTGAAGCGTTTTTCGACTACCCTGAAGCGGATTTGAGCCTCTGTCAAGCCTGCAACCTGAAAGTGTTTTCTCGCTAACCCCATAAAATTATCGATGCATTTTTTATCCCCCTGAATTTGTATCGGCTCCATCTCCTCCTTTAATTCCGGATCGATCTGGCAATAGTCACCGAATAACGGTGTAACATGGAACAGTGTCACGACAATTTCCCGATTGCCTGCCAACATGAAACACAGATGATCCACAGCACGCAACGAGCTTTCAGAACCATCCACTGCAACCATTATCCGATTGGATACAATTTCGCCATCCACAATCCAGATCGGAACCAATCGTGAATATTCAATCAGGTTGGATGTAACACTTCCGGAAAACGTTTCCTGAAGGCGAGAAATCCCGCGTCTGCCAATCACAATGGCATCAAATCCACCATTTTCTGCAAAAACGATGATATCCCGGGCAGTATCGCTTACTTTTGGCTGCGTGACAACGTCGATATGCTCTGGTGGAACACCTTCCTGAATCATGAATGTTTTCAGGCTGTCAAGCAGATGAAAAGCTGCTTCGGTATTGCGTTGTATTGCCTGTTCCAGCTCCTTTTTTTTGTCTGGCTGACGTTTTGCCTCATCGATCAGATAGCTGGAAATGGGACGCTGCACATGTATGAGCGTGTAATGGAGTCTTTCAATATCTGATGCCGTTTTGATGGCATATTTTATACAACAGCGACAATGAAAGGATGAATCTACGGCTATCAAAAGTTTCTTTTCCATAAATCAACCTCCGGCTAATTGTTGCATTGCAGCGAGGCATTTCTGCCTGGCCAAAATTTTATGGACCATCGTGAATTTGTGTGAAAAAAGACAGTAAGTGGCATTTCAAATACTGTTCAAAAACCTGATAAAGGGCAAGGAGGCTTAGGGGCAAAGCATGTCTGCCAGAAATGGCAAATCACGAAGGATAAAGACCGAAGACTGTTTGCTGGCACGCTGGACAGCACCGATGCCATTGCGAAAAAAGCTGCCAGGCAAATCCGCCAAACGTTGTGCCTCGGTGCCTCTGCCACTATATCTTTTAAGATATATCAAATGTCATTCCTTACCTGACTTAGTAGACGGTTATAGGCTTCTTTTCGGGATATTTTAAATTGTTTGGCCAATTTTTTTGCCAAAGCCGGTAAACTTTCAGTATGCGTAGGTGCCAATTCCTGAAGACCGGCTTCAAAATCGTCGATGTTACTTGAATCGCTATCGTTGAATCCGGATAAAACCAGTGTAATCTCGCCCCTGATCCGCTCCCGGTCAGTGATTTTGATCAGAATATCACTTACAGATCCACGAATGATTTCTTCATGAAGCTTTGTCAGCTCACGGCATAAAACTGCACGTCTTTCACCCATGATTTGTTTCAAATCCTGAAGCAGTGCCAGTATCCGCTTTGGCGATTCATATAAAATCTGTGTACGGGAATCCTCTTTCAGTCGGTCCATCCACTCCTTACGGGATTTTTTTTTCCTCGGGGGAAATCCATTGAACACAAAAGAATCGGTTGGGAGTCCGGAAATGCAGATTGCAGCGAGCGCTGCCGATGGGCCTGGCACCGGGAATACAGGAATACCCGATTCGACAGCGGATTTCACGATTCGATGTCCAGGGTCTGAAATGAGTGGCGTACCGGCATCTGAAACCAGTGCAATGGACTTGCCACATTTCATCTGTTCAATCAGGTGAACAGCGCGTTTTGCCTCATTGAAATCGTGACAGGAAACCAGCGGGGTCGATATTTTATAAAAATCCAGGAGGTTTCGTGTGTGACGTGTGTCTTCTGCAGCGATGATGTCCACCTGGTTCAATACGGCCAGGGAACGAATGGTAATATCTTCACGGTTACCGATTGGTGTGGAAACAACATACATCACACCCGGTTGAACCTGAAAATCAGCATCACCGATATGAAGCGTCAAAGGCATTCTTAATTAGCTCGATATGGGATAAGCCCGAATCATAATTTATGGCAACCACATCAAACCGGGCCTTTTGATTCATTTGTCTGGTGGATTTAAGATAATACAGTGCCGCACGGGCCAAGCGAATCTGTTTTTGGCGCGTCACAGCATATTTTGGGTTTCCAAATTCTGCTGATTTTCGCGCTTTGACCTCAATAAAAACCAGTGACTCATGATGGCGCGCGATGATATCAATTTCACCCATTCTGGTACGGTAATTCAATTCCAGAATCTGATAACCCTGGTCTCTCAGATATGCGGCTGCTTGAATTTCGCTGGATTTTCCAAACTGTTGAGAGGAAGTTCGCATTGCCGATGCACCACCCCTTTAAAGGTAATCCGGTGAATGGGACAGCACCCATACCTGGAAAGAGCAGATTTGTGTGCTTTAGTAGGATACCCCTTATGTTGCATAAAGCCATACAGGGGAAACTCCTCATGGTATCTATCCATTAGCCGATCCCGGGAAACCTTCGCTACAATGGAAGCCGCTGCAATAGAAATGCTTTTGGCATCTCCTTGAGGAATACATTTCTGAAACAATGTGCTGTCAATTCGCGAATTGCCATCGATAAGAAGTATTTCCGGATGCGGATTAAGATTTTCGACCGCAATTTTCATGGCCAGTATCGATGCCTGTAAAATATTGATCCGATCAATTTCACAGGGATCCACAATGCCGATTCCAATGCTTCTGGCAGAAGCATATATCTGATGATATAACAACTCACGCTTTTTGGGCGTGAGTTGTTTGCTGTCGTTGACATCCGGAAGAATGACATCCATAGGCAGTATGACTGCGGCAGACACAACTGGTCCTGCAAGGGGACCTCTGCCGGCTTCATCAATTCCGGCAATCCGGGTGAATCCGGATTTGGCAGCTTCTATTTCATGCGCCCACAGATCTGTTTTCATTTGTGAGCGGATCAGAACCGTTTTTCCTTTATGCGTGCAGCCTTCCCTCTTAATTTTCGCAAATAGTAAATTTTGGCTCGCCGAACATCCCCTTTGGACACCACTTCGATTCTATCCACGATGGGGGTGTGCATGGGAAAAATTCGCTCAACACCAACGCCATTGGACATTTTTCTAACTGTAAACGAGGCGTTGGTTGTTCCCCGCCGTTTGCTGATTACGACACCTTCAAATACCTGAATCCGCTCCTTTTCACCTTCCTGAATACGGACATGAACCTTAACCGTGTCACCGGCGGAAAAATCCGGTATATCCAATCGCATCATTTCATTTTCGATCTGCCTGATGGTCTGCATAGATTTCCTCATTATGTAAAATGGTTATATTAACAAAGGTTTTTATTTGTGACGTTATACCCGGGACACCCATTGAGCATTATTTGATGGATCCACCTTCAGACGAAGCGTTTGGATAAGTACGGTAGCCTTCAATTATGGGTGGCCGGCCAACCGATCCAGAAAAATTGATGCTGCAGACCGCACGGATAGATGGTTGTACCCGTTCACGCCATATATCGGTTTCAAAACGTGATCTGCCTGTAACATACATTCATCTGCCAGTCCCCAAGCGGTTCCAAACAGAAGAAGCCAGGGCCGGTCATCTTTTGCCTGCAACTTCAGTTCTTCAATTGTCCGGAATTCAGAACATTCACGGGCGCTGGTTACCAGCGTGACCGGCCGCATCTTCTCTCTCGCTTCAATATCGGCCCGGGTTGATTCAAGCGAGTCCTGCACCGATATCAGTTTCATTGCGGCTTTTCGATCCGGATTAACCACACCACCCATTCCAGTTGTCCAATGTTCAACGATCTGGATAACCAGCCGTTTTTGGTCGGTCAACGGTGTAACAATATATACGGCTCGTACATCATAGGTTCGGGCAGCGCGTGCCAAATCGTGAATATCCAGATTGGTAACTGCCGAGGCAATAATTTCGCCATGCTTATTCAATACCGGATAATGAATCAATGCCAGATACAGATTGGGTTTGAATGATTTCATCAATTTCCTGGCGCCATTTTTTTAATATGCCATATTCTGAAGCACTAAAATGCCGTTTCGCAAGCATATCACGACGCTTTAGAAAGGTTCGAATCAGGGTAGATTCTTGGCGCCACGCTTCTATTTGACGATGATTTCCGGAAAGCAACACTTCTGGAACCATTTCGCCTTCAAAATTTCGGGGACGTGTAAAATGGGCATGTTCCAGCAACTGATTTCCAAAGGAATCTTTTTTCGCAGAATCCTCGCCACCCAACGCACCGGGTATCAAACGAATCACTGCCTCCACCACGACCATCGCCGCCAACTCGCCGCCTGTCAGGATGTAGTCGCCGATAGATATCTCATCTTCGATGTAATTTTGACAAATTCGTTCATCAACGCCTTCATAACGGCCACATACCAGTATCATTCCCGGATAGCGGGCCATCTCTTCTGCCAGTTTCTGATTAAATGGTCTGCCCTGCGGACTCATCAGGATACACGGTACATTCTTATTTTCTTCTTTTGCCCATCGAATGGCTTCTGCGAGTGGTTCAGGCTTCATTACCATTCCACATCCACCACCATATGGCCGATCATCCGTTGACTGGTGTTTTCCTGTTGCAAAATCCCGCAAATTGACTGCAATTACAGAAACCAATTGTTGCGAAATGGCCCGATGAACGATGCCATATCCCCATATCTGTTCAAACATTTCGGGAAAAATCGAAATGGTGGTAATTTTCATGAACAAAAAGTGGGTTTCACGTGAAACACGCTATTCTCCAATTCCTTCTAAAAGTTTAACAAACATCCGATTTTTGTTGAGATCAACATCCTGAATCACAGATGCAATCGCCGGAATCAAAATTTCCTTCTCGTTATGACGAATAACAAACACATCATTACCTGGTGTCGGCATGATGGATGAAAGCGAACCGAGAAAAATATCTTCTACCGAATATACATCAATTCCGATCAGATCCACCCAGTAGTATTCCCCCTCTTCAAGGGGGGGAAGAAGATCCTTTCGACAATAGAGAGTTGATCCAATGAGCTTTTCGGCACGATTACGGTCATCAATGCCATTAATATCCAAAAGCGTATGCTTTCCCTGTTTTCTAACCCCTTTAATCTCTAAAGACGATTCTAAACCATCGGATGATTTCAGAATAATTTCAGAGGCCCGTTTGAACAATTCAATATCATCACAGTATGAATCAATTCGCAGCAGTCCCTTAATCCCCTGCGCACCGGTAACTTTGGCAATTTTGATTACCCTGTCATTATTCATTGGAATTATGGCGCTATTCAATTATTTCAAGAACAATCCGTTTATTCATTTTAGCCGAGGCAGCACCCAGAATGGTGCGCATGGCCCTGGCAGTTCTCCCCTGCTTTCCAATGACTTTTCCCAAGTCATCTTTTGCAACTGTAAGCTCAAGAACGGATGTCTGATTCCCTTCAACTTCCGATACGCTAACCTGTTCCGGATGGTCAACCAATGCCGCAGCAATGTCGTGAATCAGATTTTTCATCTCGCCGTCTCCTTTGCTTGATGACAATAATTTGAAATGCGCCTTACACGCTTCTGTCATGTTGCCATGTCAGGAGCGTGCGATTGTCCGGAGAAGCCACCTTTTTCAAAATGCAAAGCGGACAATCGCGAATGACTCGCATGTAATTGGTGACAAATCTAACAGACCGTGATTTTTTCACATTAAAACATGCAAATTGGTTTTCATCTCTTGGGACTACGGATACAAAACATCTGATGAGACCATGATGATGATCAATGCGGATTATCGATACACACGATTAAGAAAAGTAGCGATTCATTTTACCCATGTGTTCAGGTATTCGCATCAAAAATTGAAAAGCACGAATTGACAATCTCAGGAGGGACAACTGGATATTCCCTGATTTTTCAAGAGACTCTTTACCGTGTCAGTCGGAAGGGCGCCCTGATTGATCCAGTAGGAAACCCGCTCAGTATTCAGTTTTACTTCGGCAGGTTCTCGAAGCGGGTTATAGGTGCCCAACATTTCTAAAAATTTACCATCACGTGGACACTGACCATCTGCAGCCACTATGCGATAAAAGGGGCGCTTTTTAGCACCGTGTCTTGCCAATCTGATTTTAACTGCCATATCTGTGTACTCCTTTAGAATTTCAACATGTTACGTCCAAGACGTTTCATGCCGCCTTTGTTTAATTGTTTCATCATTCTAATGACTTGATCATAATTTTTCAATAGATTATTTACGTCCTGAACTGAGGTTCCACTTCCTTTTGCGATCCGTTTTTTTCGATTCCCGTTAATGATACCATATTTCTGACGCTCCTGGGCAGTCATTGAATTGATAATGGCAACAACCCGACCAATTTCACCCTCATCCACATCCATATTTTTCAGCGCCCGGTTCTGCCCAAGCCCCGGTATCATCCCGATCAAATCTTGTAGAGATCCCATTTTTCGAATCTGCATCATCTGATCCCGAAAGTCTTCCAGGGTGAACTGGTTCTTTCGCAGTTTCCGTTCAAGTTCGACGGCTTTTTTTTCATCGACGATGGTGCGTGCTTTTTCAATCATGGTAAGCACATCACCCATACCCAGAATTCGGGAAGCCAGGCGATCCGGATAAAATGCTTCAAAATCACCCAGTTTCTCACCGACACCAATAAATTTGATGGGTCGATCTATAACGGCTTTTATGGATAACGCCGCACCGCCACGGGCGTCACCGTCCATTTTGGTCAGGATGACGCCACCAATCGCCAATGCTTTGTGAAAGNNCATCATCAATATGCAGTCGACCCGCAGTATCCAGAATCAGCGTGTCCGCCCCTTCCAGAATGGCCTGTTTTCGAGCTTCCACACAGATATGTACCGGATTCATCCCTGCGGTGGTTGGAAATACCGGCACAGAAATCTGACTCCCCAATTTCTGCAACTGATCAATGGCAGCAGGTCGATAAATATCAACTGGAACCAGATATGGCTTTTTGCCCAGTTTTCTCAGATAAACAGCCAATTTTCCAGCGGTGGTCGTTTTACCCGATCCCTGTAGACCAACCAGCATCAACGAACAGGGTTTATCACCAGTCAACTGAATATCTTCATGGTGGGACCCCATCAACCGTGTCAGTTCATCATTCACAATCTTGATCACCTGCTGCCCGGGAGTCAGGCTCTCCATTACTTCCTGACCAAGTGATCGCGATTTGATATCTTCTATCAGCTTTTTGACGACTTTATAATGAACATCGGCTTCAAGAAGGGCCATCCGAACTTCCTTCATACCCTCCTGGATATTTTTTTCAGTCAGCTTGCCATGGCTTTTCAACTGTTTAAAAACAGCATTTAGTTTATCGCTCAGATTGTCAAACATGCCGATCATCCAATCCCTGTTGAATGAATATATCTTTTCCTGTCGATTCTATCCTGGATTTGGGAATAAAGTTCGCTTCCCAAAATAAAAACTCAGGATAGTGCTTTTTGTTCTCCAGCCATCCCGACAATGCAATATCCCATTTTTTAACCATAAAAAACATATCCCGAATTAATATTCAAAATAAACAATTGAAAATAGATGGGAATTAATGTAAAGTCAATAAAAAATTATATTTTGATGCCTCAAAAACATTGATGTTTCCATGAACAGTTTACCAGCCGGGTCGCGGGAACAGGTGGATGCGGCATCATTGACTCAACCGATGATCAGAGCCGTTATAAATAGTGTCTGAACGGAAACTCTTAACTACATGATAATAATCATGATAAATGCTATTTCTCAAAACAAAGATATTGAGTTAAGCAAATATCGTGCCACTTGTTAACATATTGATTTTACACATATCGGTCTATTGTTGTTCCGTTAGATTACAA
>DFZE01000224.1:7259-9229 GCA_002382065.1 Desulfobacteraceae bacterium UBA4064 | reverse complement strand
TTCCGGTTTATCCACAACAGGATCAAAATCATTTTTTGGATCAACAACCGACACTTTCGCCGGATCATAAACGCTATCAACCAATGCCTGAAGATACCTGTTCACCCGAGGATGTATATTGTCGGAACAACACCACCAGGCAACCTTCCTCCAAAAATATCCCGAATCAGGAGATGAAACAGGCACACGCCACACCCAAGGATTCCCGGTTCAGTCCCAAAATTTTATCGGACAAACTGTCAACACCCTATCCCAAAATCCTTTCCCGTACCCATAATCAGTTTTCCGATATCTGGGCCAACATACTGGTGGAAACAAAACAGAATGTTCAGACGCTTCTGATGTGTGGTGCAACCCGGAAAGAGGGAAACACGTTTGTTTCATTTCATCTGGCCATGTTTCTCTCCAAAGAATACACCATGAAGGTTTTGTATATGGATACCAATCCAAATCATTCTGCTTTTCCAAAAATGAAAAACCGTCCGGGCCTGTATTCTTATATTTCTGAAAAAAAAGACCTTTCATCCCTGATTGTAAAAACAGAGTATCCGGGGCTTTATCTTCTGCCGTCCGGCGCAGGCGGGGGTACAAATTATGGCGGTGGCACATTACCCCGGGAATCCCTTGAAACCCTGATGGCCTATTGCAGAAATAACTTTGGTGTCACCATCATCGATGGCCAACCATTAACCATGAGTCCTGCCATGATTGAACTGGCAAAACATGTCGATATGACAGCGCTGGTATGCCGATATGGGTTTTCCAGACGGGAGGTTACCAAAATGGCCATTGACAAGCTTCAAAAATATGGGGTGGATTCCATCGGGGTCATTCTGAATGATCGCCAGTTTCCCATCCCCCAGAACATTTACAGGCTGATGGGATGATCAGAGCGCCTGCAACAGATGAAAAAAGAACCCTTCTTCATGTGATCGATGCCCTGAATATTGGCGGTGCCCAGGAACTGGTTGCCCTTCTGGCGGACAAAGCGCCAAAATCCGTTTATCAGACCATTGTGTGCGCCATTCAGCCTGACCGGACCATGCAATCCCGGATCGAATCAACAGGCGCTATTCTGTATTGCCTGGATCGGAAAAGACCCGGCATACGATGTCCGGGCGGATTCATTTCCTATGTTTATCGTACGGTTCGGGATATTTTCTCGATATGCAGAAAACACCGGGTCGATGTGGTGCACTGTCATCTGTCCGATGCCGAATTTATCGGGATTTTTGCAGGCTGGTTATATGGCGCAGACAGAATTTTGACCACGGTTCATTATCCGGCGCTTCTTCCGGAAAGGAAACCCGGGGATATCCGAAACCATCTGCGTATCGGGATCACCCGCATTTTGTACCGTTTGGCCGACGCAGTTGTCGCTGTTTCCACGGATACAGCCGATCAGTTGAAAACCGTGTTTCGTCTGTCCCCGGATAAAATTCATGTGATCATCAATGGCATCGATGTCAAGGCCATTCATGAAACACATCCCAAAAACAGAACATATCTGTCTGTTCTGGCCTCACCCGAACAAAAAATCGTCACATCCATCGGTCGACTGATGCCGCCAAAAGGACACCGCTATCTGATCGAGGCGATGCCCTTTCTGATTGAAACGTTTCCTGATCTCAAACTCCTTGTTGCAGGCGATGGCGACCTTCGTCATTCTCTTGAAGAACTGGGTCAACAACTGAATGTCCGTAATCATATCTCATTTCTGGGCAGCCGAAACGACGTTGCCGATATTCTGGCCATTTCGGATGTATTTGTTCTGCCTTCTGTTTCAGAAGGAACATCTCTTGCGCTGCTGGAGGCTATGTCAGCCTCAAAACCCATTGTTGCAACCGACATTCCCGGAAATCGCGCCGTTTTGAAGAATGGCCACAACAGCCTTCTGGTTCCACCAGGCGATGCACAAAAACTTTCAGAAGCGATCACGTTTTTAATCAATCATTCCGATACGGCATCCG
>DFZE01000224.1:0-7203 GCA_002382065.1 Desulfobacteraceae bacterium UBA4064 | reverse complement strand
CAGAACTGAATTTCAATGACAAAAATTTCGGTAACCGGATTCCGGGGAGTCCCTGCCACATGGGGCGGAATCGAGCATCATTGTGAAAATCTGTATTCCCGACTGGCAAAAACAGGATATGATGTCACCCTGTATGCCCGCAGCTATTACACGCCAAAGGAGATCACGTCTTACAAAGACATGAACATCGTGAGGCTGCCCACCCTGAATCTGAAATACACGGATGCGCTGCTGCATACCCTGATATCGGTGTTTCATATCCTGTTCAAAAATCCGGACATCATTCATATTCATGGAATTGGTCCCTGTTTTTTCAGTTGGATACCCCGTCTTTTCAGGCCAAGAATGAAAGTGTTCTTTACCTGTCATGGTCTGGACTGGCAGCGAAAAAAATGGCCCTGCTGGGCATCGCGGCTGATTTATCTGGGTGAGCTCTGCGCCATCCGGTTTGCACAATACAGGATTGTGGTGTCCCGTGACCTTCAAACCTATTTTCTTGTCAAATATGGCATCAAAACCATGTATATTCCAAATGGTATCATACCGGTTGAATCCCGGCCACCGGACCTGATAAAAAAATGGGGCCTGTCTGAAAAATCTTACTTTCTGTGGGTGGGTCGCATTGTTCCGGAAAAGCGCCTGGAAGATGTCATCAAAGCCTATCTGATAAAACCGGGTAAAAGCAAACTGGTCATTGTGGGGGATCATGCCGGCGCCGGATCATATATGAATGAGCTGATTCAACTGTCCAAAAATCATGAATCCATCATTTTTACCGGCTATCAGTATGGCGCTGTACTGAAAGAGCTTTTTTCCAATGCACGGGCGTTTATAACAGCCTCTGAACTGGAAGGCCTGCCCATCACGCTTCTGGAAGCCCTGTCTTACGGAATCATGTGCATTACCAGCAACATTTGCCCGCATCAGGAAGTGATGCAGTCATTACCGGGTTTTTCGTTTGGTGTCGGAGATATCGGGGCCATTTCCGCCTGCATGAATCGGGTCGAAGCCATGACCGATACGGATTTTGAAGAATTCAAGCAAAAAGCCAATGCAATGGTCATTGATCAATTCAACTGGGAAAGCGTGTGTCAGGTACATGATATGCTATATCAAAACAGTATCCGGTCAATAAGGCATACGGTATAATGAATACCAGTCGCGGAATTGCCAGACGGATCGAACTCGCTGTTGATGTGTTGCTGACCGCTCTGGCATTTGGCTGTGCCTATTTTATAAAAGGCTATCTCCTGGCAGAACCTTTGGGCGGACTGACGTCTGATTCAAACTACGCGCTGGTGCTGTTGATGATCACGATCATCTGGTATGTGACCCTGGATTTTTTGCAGTTCAGATTCATCTATTCCAGCAGGATATCCGCCCATCAGAACATTCATTTTTTTAAAAGCATCGCCATATGTATGGTGATGCTGATTTTGTGTTTATATATATTCAAAATCCGATATATCAGCCGTCTTTTGCTTCTGATGTTCTTTTCTCTGGATATCGCATTTCTCATTCTGGCCCGCTGGATGGCTTACCGGTTCATCTTTGAGAAACGGAGTCATGGATACTTTCACCGCTATGTATTGATACTGGGCAGTCGCACCACGGCCAGGGAACTGATTCGCATGGTCAAAGCCCAGTCGGAAACCGAAATCAAAATCTTCGGCTGCATCGATATCAGTCGGGATGATGTGGGAAAAACGGTCTGGAATGGCATCAATATTATCGGAACACTGGATGACCTTCGGGACATTCTGCTCAGTCAGGTCATCGATGAGGTTCTAATCACCATGCCCCTGAACGAAATCCATAACTCGGAATGGTATCTCTCGTTCATTCAAACCTTCGGCATCACGATCCGGATTATTCCCTACTGGTATGTCAGGAAATTTTTGTCCATCAAACCGGATTCCCAGGAATTCAAAGTCGATCAGTTTTTATCCGAACCCGCGCTGACGCTGAGTACGGTTCAGGACAGACAGGATGATCTGGTCATCAAATTCATGATGGACTATATCATCGCGGTTTTTGCCCTGATTGTCACTTTTCCCATTTTTTTGCTTGTCACCATTTTTCTCAAACTCGTATCGCCTGGTCCGGTCTTTTACACACAGACGCGAAGCGGCCAATATGGCCGAAAATTTTCTCTTATCAAATTCCGTACCATGATTCCCGGCGCCGACGATCAGATCGACAGGCTGCTATCGATGAACGAGGCAGACGGGCCCGTATTCAAAATCAGAAATGACCCCCGCATCATCCCCTATATCGGAACCTTTCTCAGAAAATTCGGCATCGATGAACTGCCCCAGTTTATCAATGTTCTCCGGGGTGAAATGAGTGTTGTCGGTCCCAGACCGCCCATTCCTGTAGAAGTGGAACAATACGAACTGTGGCAGCGCAGACGCCTGTCCATGAAGCCGGGCATCACCTGCATCTGGCAGATTCAGCCAAACCGGAACGAATTGTCATTCAATCAGTGGATGGATATGGATCTGAAATATATCGACAACTGGACATTATGGCTGGATATCGTGATCATTATCAAAACGATTCCGGCCATTATATTGGGGCATGGGCGTTGATGCAATCACATCCTGGAAGTGGGCTGACCACTATTTTTCAATGGCATATCCGGCAGAAGCAATGGCAGATTCAATCTGCTGAATATGGGAAGGCCCCCGGGTTTCCAGAACCAGCGACACCACCGTCATGTAAACCGGACGATCTCCCTGAAACCGGTCATGAAAAATATTCAGGACATTGGCTTTCAGACCGGCAACCAGGCTTAAAAGCCGGGCCAGGGATCCCGGCGCATCATTCAGCAGAATTCGAATCCGCATGACCCGGCCGTTTCGAATCAGGCCCTGCTGAATGATCCGGCCCAGAAGCGGGCTGTCCACATTTCCGCCACTGATGATCAAAACAACTGTCGCCCCGGACGGGATATCCGCGGACCGGTTCAAGAGTGCCGCAAGGGGAATGGCCCCGGCGCCTTCGGCCAGAATTTTTTTCCGTTCCAGAAGCATCAGCATGGCGCGTGCAATCTGGGCTTCCTCCACCAGCACAATCTGTTCCACTTCTTTTTTCATCAGGTCAAATGACAGGGTCCCGACCTGTCTGACAGTGATGCCGTCCGCCAAGGAAGGGGCTGCATCCACCGACAGCGGCGCACCCGCCTGAAACGCAACCCGCGCCGAAGGGCACACGGCAGCCTGAACACCGATCACCCGTGCATGGGGACAGATATGGTGAAGCGCTGTTGCCACCCCGGCAATCAGTCCACCGCCGCCCACCGGCACCCATACCATATCGATATTGGGAAGACTCTGACAAATTTCCAGCCCGATAGTACCCTGCCCCGCAATGATGTCCCGATCATCGAAGGGATGCACAAAGCACGGGCCGGATCGGGAAATCTCAAGGGCCGCATTCAGACTTTCATCGATGCTGGAACCGGCCAGAATCACGGTTCCCCCGTAATTGCGGGTCGCTTCCTGTTTGGAAATGGATGCCCATTCCGGCATGACAATGGTCGATGGAATACCGGCGATGAATGCGGCCAGCGCCACACCCTGGGCATGATTGCCTGCCGAAGCGGCCACAACGCCTTTGCTGCCAATCTGTTTGGCCTGTGACAGGATTTTGTGGGCTGCGCCCCGAATCTTGAATGAGCCGGTTTTCTGAAGGTTTTCCAGCTTCAGAAAAATCCGGGCATCAAACATCCGGCTGAGTGTGGGTGAAAAAATAACCGGAGTCTGAATGATCACATCCTGAATTCCGGCCGCTACCCGCTTGAATTCATCCAGGGTGATCGCCGGTTGGCTGGAAACAGAAGCCGTTGTCATTCCCGGAACTCCTGAGCAATGATGCCATATTTTTTTAATATCTGCTGCAGATACTGTCTTTCAATTCCACACAGTTGTGCAGCCCGTGAGATATTGCCATCGGACTGCCTGAGAACATGCTCCAGATAGCCCTGATGAAATTCCTGCAAAACCTGGCTTTTGGCATCTTTATATCCCAAACCGTTAAACAGGGACAAGACATCCCGACACGGAACATGTTTCGGAAAATCAATTCCGACATCATCGGTTCGGAGTACATCTTCCGGCGCCAGAACGACTGCCCGTTTGATAATATTGGACAGCTCCCGGACATTGCCTTCCCAGTTTTTTTGAACCAGATGCTGCATCAGTTCCGGGCTGATGCCTTTTTTGGTGCGGGAAAACTCGTTGCCATATTTGTGTAAAAAATAATGGGCCAACAAGGGGATGTCCTCTTTTCGATCCCGAAGGGCAGGCATGTGCAAATTGACCACATTCAGGCGATAATACAGGTCTTCCCTGAACTGACGTTCTGCAATTCTGGCTTTCAGGTCCCGATTGGTGGAGGCAATCACTCGGACATTGACGCGAATGGATCGGGTTTGCCCCAATGGCTTGATTTCCTTGTCTTCCAGGGCCTGAAGGAGTTTGGTCTGCACCGAAAGCGGAATATCGCCTATTTCATCCAGACAGATCGTGCCCCCTTCCGCCTCTTCAAACAACCCCTTCTTGTCCTGGGTGGCATGTGTGAATGCACCTTTTTTATACCCGAACAGCTCGCTTTCCAGTATATTTTCCGGAAGCGTCGGACAATTCACATGGACATAGGGTTTTTCATGCCGCTGACTGAGGGCGTGGATGGCCCGCGCCGCCAGGTTTTTCCCGGTTCCGGATTCGCCGGTGATCAACAGCGTCACATCGGTCTGACTGATCATCTGGATGGCATCATAAATTTTCTGCATGGCCGGACTGATACCGACCAGATTCTGAAAGCTTTCTTCTTTTTGAATCCGCTGCTGCAGGTGGCGGTTCTCCCGGAGCAGGCGGCTGCGCTCAAAGGCTTTTCTCAGCAGATGAATGATGTCTTCATGCTCAAACGGCTTGGTGATGAAGTCATACGCACCTTTTTTTATGGAGTCCACGGCCACCTCGATGACCCCATAAGCGGTCATCATGATCACGGTCAGCCAGGAATCGATCTGACGAATCCGCTGAAGCAGTTCGATGCCATCCATTTCCGGCATTCGAATATCGATCAGGGCCACATCAAAAGATTGGTTCTGAATGAGCTGAAGCGCCGATGCGGCATCCGAAGCGGTCTCGATGTCACAGTCGATGTCCGTCCGGATAGAGCGCCTGAGCAGCCTGAGCATTTCAGTTTCGTCGTCAACGATGATCAGCCTGGGTTTCATAAGCCGTATTCATGAAGAAAAAAGTTTTGAGTGTTGCGTGTTGAATTTTGAGTTAAAAGCGGTACATGTCATTTTCATATGTTGGGGTGAACCATTTGGAATGATTCATGATTATTTACCGTGAAAATGCAGTTAANNCCATCAAGCTCCGTAGGAGCGTCCTGGTTGTAGAATTAAGTTTAATAAATTCCATCAAGCCCCGTAGGGGCGACCTGTGTATTCCGGTTACAGGCCGCTCCGATGGAGCTTGATAGGAATAACTGCATCAATCTCTACAAACAGGTCGCCCCTATGGGGCTTTTTCGGAAGATATCATTTTCATTCCTGGGGGTGAACCATCCGGGATGATTCATGATCGTTTACTATGAAAAAATATTCAGTATTGAGAATCTGCCAGGATGTCCGATGGCTGATCAGACTGAACACTGGTTGCGGCGCCTCAGCCTTCGGTCTTCAGCCTTTTTCATGCTTTGGCATTTGTTTTTGCATTGCGCATAAAAACCCGATATTATCCGGATTATCCTGGAAATGGGCGACATGAATTGATTCAGTATAGGGTTGGACGGTTTCAATGACAAGTGAAAATATCAGCAGGCTGCGGATTGACAAATCGGTTTCGCGGGTGCGATCATCAAAAACCTCGCGGTATTTGATTGTTTTTTTGGTGATCGCTGCGGCTGTGGGCATCGGTTTTTTATACCGGAAAGGGATATTGACGCCAGCGCTTGAAATTCAGGTGACCTCGCTTCAGTATGTCTATCCATCCCAGACGATCACACAATTGAATGCCAGCGGATACATCGTGGCCCAGCGAAAGGCTGCGGTTGCCTCCAAAATTACCGGACGACTGGTGTATCTGGCTGTCGAAGAAGGCAGTCGGGTCAAATCCGGTGATCTCATCGCCCGCCTGGAAAACGAGGACATGCTGGCCATGCGGGACCAGGCTATGGCCAATATCGAGACCGCACGCTTCAATCTGAGCCAGGCCATTGCCGAGTTGAATGAAGCAGAAAAGGGATACCGTCGCAGCCGCGCCCTGGTGGATGCGGAATATATCGCCAAGTCGGAGTTTGATACGGCAGAAGCCCGATATATCAGCGCACTGGCGCTGGTCGATGCACGCCAATCCATTGTCAAATCCGCTCAGGCAGCCCTCCGGGAAACGGATGTCATGCTGGATTATACCCAACTGCGGGCGCCATTCGATGCAGTCGTTCTGACTAAAAATGCGGATATCGGAGATATTGTCACACCGCTGGGCGCGGCCGCCAATGCCAAGGCTGCTGTCGTGAATGTGGCGGACATGACATCGCTTATGGTTGAAGTGGATGTGTCCGAGTCCAGTATCGGTCGGGTTCAAAAGGACCAACCCTGTGAAATTCAGCTCGATGCGCTTCCGGATGAGCGCTTTTCCGGAAGCGTCCACATGATCGTACCCACTGCGGACAGAACCCGGGCATCGGTGATGGTCAAGGTGGCCTTTGACCGCCTTGATCCGCGAATTCTTCCGGAAATGAGCGCCAAAACAGCATTCTTGTCCAGGCCCGTGCTTCCGGAAGAGAAAAAACCGGTCATGGCGTTGCCATCGGGCGCCATCGTGCAACGAAACAATCGACCGGTGGTGTATCAAATTGTGGCGGATCGGGCTGTTGAAACACCCGTTGAGACCGGCAAAATACTTGACAGCCTGACAGAGCTACGAAATGGGCTGATTATCGGAGAAAAAGTGGTTTTGAATCCAACGGATCGCATTCAAAACAATCTTCGTGTCAAAATTGTTCAATAGCCCGCTTCAACTATAGCTTTTCAGATAATGATTTTGGGAAGGCAGCAGGGAGGGGACAGGCCTTTAGCGGCTGGCGCCTTGAAAAACCCCTCGGCCGTCCCCGACCGATAACGCACCCAAAATCATTATCTTGAAAGCGATATATCAGTAATTTTCCATCAGGCGGCAGAAG
>DFZE01000185.1 GCA_002382065.1 Desulfobacteraceae bacterium UBA4064 | reverse complement strand
GATGAAAGACTGAAAAAGAAAAGAAGGATGAATATTCGGGACAGGGACAACCCGGCCAGGTTATGAACCAAGTGAATTGAATCAGATAAAGAAAATGGAAATATTTGCCAATACAGGAATTACATGGACCGAATCAGAGGGGCTCTTCCCAGGCAAACTGTCAACATAATCAAACTCACAACATAACGTCCCCCAGGATGGGGTTATTCTGATTAGACGGTCATCGCCAAAACCCTGGATGATAAGTTTGACATAACGGGACTGAAGTTCCAGCACCTTCAGCCCCGTACGCTGAACAACGGCAATGGTGTTTTCAATGAAATCTTTCAGGATTTGCTTTGAAAACGCCATTTATCCCTTCTGTGTAATTTTTCGTTGAATATCCTCCCTCAAAACTTTCTTTAGGATTTTGCCGACCGGGTTTTGGGGAATTGCTTCCACGATTTCAATTCGTTCCGGATGCTTGTATCTGGCAACCCCTTTCTCCGTAAGAAGTATCGTCAGATCTTCGAGAGTCACTGTCTTGGATTTCATGGGTACAACGTAGGCGCACATGCGCTCGCCAAGCTTTTCATCCAGCATTCCCACCACCGCAGCCTCCTGGACATCGGGATGGGACAGCAGATAGTTTTCCACTTCCTGGGAGCTGATGTTGTACCCGCCCCGGATGATGATGTCCTTGCCTCGCTCGAAAAAAGAAATGCAATGGCCTTCTCGGATGCGGAACAGATCGCCTGTTTTAAAAAAACCATCTTTTGTAAACCCGTTTTGCGTGGCTTCCGGGTTTTTGTAGTATTCGGCAATAACGCCAGGCCCTTTGTAAACCAGTTCACCCACATCGCCCGCCTTTGTCAGTTCATTGTCTTCAGGATCGATGATTTTAACCTCTACCACCCGGCTGGCTCTTGATTTCCAGTTGGCGCCCGGTTTTCCCCACTGCGGAAAGTGATCCACCCGGCGCTCCATTTCCGGAATGTCTTCAAGGCCAGCCACAATGCCCGTACCTTCATTTTGCCCCCAGATATTGCCGATATCCACATTCCAGCGGCGCTTGAATTCCTGCATTGACCACAGCGACGGCGGCGCGGAGCCAAGGGTGATGCTTCGAAAACAGCTTAAATCAAAATGATCGACCTTGGGATGTTTGACGATCATATTCGCCACTGCCGGAACCAGAAGCGTATATTGGGGCTTTTCCTGCATGATCTGCATGATGAAACCCTGGGGGTCAAAGGGATGATGGAGGACCATGGTTCCGCCCAGAACCAGCCAAGGCATATAAACCGTTCCGACCGAAGCCATGTTGACCAGGGGCCCTGCCGTCAGAAACGTGTCCCCTGGCTGCATGCCGGCAGCATCCTGAACCATGGCCATTCCTGCCCAGTTGTTATGGCTGAGCGGGCAGCCCTTGGAATTGGCTTCGGTTCCGGAAGTCCAGCAGATGCTGAAGATGTCGTTTGCATCCACTGGAATCGCGTTCAATTTGGGATCAATGGGTCCTTGAATCATTTCCCGGAGTTCCGGATAGGTTAACACCCGTGTCAAGAAGGCAGACTTGTTTCGAAGCCGCTCGCCCATTTGCCTATGGCTAAAGTTGTTGAACGCTTCCACGGTGATGAACAGTTTGGCCCGGGTCAGCTCGGCGATATGGCTTAGCTCGGCCTCGCGCCAAAGCACCGGCGCAGGAGAAATGACGGCGCCCGCTTTTGAGATCGCAAGATAGAGCATGGCAAGCTCCCAACAGTTGGGCATCTGAACCATGATCACATCATCTTTTTGAACCCCCATCCTGATCAGAGCCGATGCAACCGCGTCAACTGCCCGGTCAAATTCCCGGTATGTCAGGCGCTGCGGAGCAGATCCCATCAGGTCTGTTTTATTAGGCGGGTCCACAATGCAGACAGTATCCGGAGAATCATGAAGATGGATATTGAAAAAATCCATGAGCGTCCTGCTGCCCCAAATTCCCAGATCCGAGTACTTTTGAATATCCTGTTGCGATGATAGAATCATGCCTCTTTCTCCTTTGTGATGATCAAGATAAGGTCAACTTCACTGCTGTCCGCTTAACCCAGCTTCATGGTTCATAAAATTTTTTGACGCAATATCGGTAGGTTAAGATGGCATAAAAATGGTTTTAGGCACTACAGATTTTCATGGGGAAATTAGAAATCCGTACTCAGATTCAATACGGTATAGCTGCATAGGTCCACACTCGGTTCGAATGGGCTTGATCAGTTTGAAGTAGCTCTGCCCGGTTTTATTGTCGGTGTGAGAGACTTTTCGAATGAACATATGGTAGATGTATCATACGGGTTTGAACCATTTCAAGCAGCAAATGATTCATGAACTCATATTTTGGCACTACATCTATATTTCAGTGCACCCATGCTGATTTTATTGGGTTTTCAACGCTTCACCATCCGAAAACCGACCCCTGAGACACCAAAAACCATGAAGTTGGGTTAGCTTTCAAGAAAGTGCTATAACATGCTATTATTAAAGGGGATAATCAGCTAAAAATTTTTTGGGATTCAATTTTTATCTTCTTAAACAGGGGAATTTTTGCTATGTTTTACACCCACTGTCGCCAATCTTTACCGGACAGCATGATTACACAGCGCCTAAGCCGGATCAGACGATACAATGCCCCGTCATTCCTTTATTCTGGCACAGTTTTTAGCACTGTTGCCTCGATACGAGTTCCAGCGTATCGTAAACAAATACAAGGGGGACTACCGCACCAGACATTTTAAATGCTGGGACCAACTGGCATGCATGATTTTTGCTCATATCCGCCAGGAAAGAAGCTTGCGCGATATTGATGTGGCTCTCAATGCACACGCCAGTAAACTTTATCATACAGGCATCCAGCAATGTCCAAAATCCACGTTGGCAGATGCGAACGAACAAAAGGATTACCGGATATTTGAAGATTTTGCCAAAGTAACGATGCCGCGTGCCCGACGAGAATATGCCAATACCGAATTGGCTATCGATGTCACCAAAGCGGTGTATGCACTTGATGCTTCCATCATTGATTTGTCGCTATCTCTCTATCCATGGGCAAAATTCCGTAAGGCAAAGGGCACCGTCAAATTACACACAATGATCGATTCGCGTGGCAATATTCCGGCGTTTCTGACCATTACAGACGGGAAGGTTCATGATGTTAAAGCCGCACCACAGGTACCCATAGAAGCCGATGGAATCTATGTTGTAGATCGGGGCTATGTAGACTTTGAGTGGCTTTGGCATATTCATCAAAATCATGCATTTTTTGTAACACGGCTGAAAACAGCCATCAAATGGACTCGGGTGATTTCACATCCGGTCGATAAATCAATTGGGTTGCGTTCCGATCAGGAAATCCTGTTATCAACAAAACGATTACAAAAGCTTTACCCGGTTCGGCTCAGACGAATCAGCTTTCGGGATGAGGAAAAAAAGCGGACAATCGTTTTTTTGACCAACAAGTTTGATATTCCGGCCGAAACGATTGCCGCTCTCTATAAGGCCCGCTGGGAAATTGAACTGTTTTTCAAATGGATCACAAGCAACACCTTCGTGTAAAAACGTTTTATGGCACGTCTGACAACGCCGTGAAGGTTCAAGTTTGGGTTGCCATGACGGACGGTATATCTGTTGCTTGCCATATTGAAAGAGCGCTACCAGTTAGAAAAAAGTCTCTCTCAATTATTACACTTTTTGGAGGTCAATCTATTTGAGAAGAAAGAACTCACTTCGATCTTTCAAATCAACTCCAGGTCAACTTATAAGAAAGACGCTAATGGAAATATACAACTGAAATTATAAGATTAATTAATGACTTATACTAACTATCCTTTTCGCCAAAAAAATTTAATAAGTATTCTTTTTTTGTGACAAAATTACACTTTTTGCGTACTATCTATTTA
>DFZE01000023.1:39303-54027 GCA_002382065.1 Desulfobacteraceae bacterium UBA4064 | reverse complement strand
TCAAACTCTATAATAACAGTTAGTTACTAAATATCTATTTTTTGAGGCTATCAAATCTGCATCCCAAAAATAAGGTTATAAAAATTCATAAATATTTTTTAGCTTTAAAATCAGAATGTTAAACTTTTAGAAAAGTGGGAAACTTCAGTAAAAAAATACATCGACCGGATTCGCCTGAGATTGGAATTTGTCCATCGGAGTCTATATCATTGACAATCACCTGTTTCCGTCATATTAAAAACAAACTGAATTATCAATTGACAAACAGCCATTTCCAATTGGAAATCGGCCGGTCATTCATTCACTTTCCCGGATATCAGACATTCAACTTATCGAAAGGAGGCACACCATGCCGGCAAAAGCCAAAAAAACGACTGCTGGAACCCGCAAAATCACATTTTCATTCAAATCGGACCATGCCAAACAGGTCATGCTTGCGGGTGATTTCAATCAGTGGAGTCTGTCAAGCCATCCGATGAAACCGGACAAAGACGGTTTATGGAAAAAAACGCTGATGCTGCCTCCGGGCCGATACGAGTATAAATTCCGGGTCGATGACCAGTGGCAGACCGATGCAGGCAATTTCCAGGTCTGCAGCAACGAATTTGGAACCCGGAACCATGTCATTATTGTAACCCCATGACCGTTTCAAAACAGTTTCAACAGACGCCGGCTCCGGGGGCTCATATTCTGGCTTTTCAGGGTGACAGACAAACCTTCACCCTGAACCTGAATCGACATGTACAGGGCAGTGCCTGGATTCGAACCAATATCGGGCATGCGGCCATAACCCGAAGCGAAATCATCGATCGGATCAACTGTGATGCGCCGCCCCTTGCCAGAGACTGGTTTGATATCCCCATGATTCGTGTTTCCGATCAGGAATTTCAAATCACCCTCGGGCTGACCGAAACCGGCCATTTCGAGGCCAAATGTTTTTATATGGCCGAAAACCGGAAAGATCCGGAGTGGCCGGAGGGACCCAACACATCGGTCAATGTCAGCCCATCGGATATCTGTTGTGCCAATACCATTTACAATGCATTTGTCCGGCAGTTTGGTCCCAACATCAGTGGCCGGGCATTGCCTGATCCGGAAGAATGCGCCTGCATCCGGCGGTTGGACGAAAAAGGATATACGGTCATCCCGAAATCCGGTTCTTTCCGGGATCTGATATCGGAACTCGATTTTATCATGGGAACCCTGGAATGCCGGATACTTCATCTGCTGCCGATTCATCCAACACCGACCACCTATGCACGAATGGGACGGTTTGGCAGCCCGTATGCCGCACTCAGTTTTACGGCGGTTGATCCGGCTCTGGCCATATTCGATCCCCGCGCAACACCTTTGGAGCAGTTCATCGAGCTCGTGGATGCGGTTCATGCCCGATGCGGCAAAATCATCATCGATATCGCCCCCAATCATACGGGATGGGCCGCCAGTCTGCATGAAACCCATCCGGAATGGCTGGCCCGGGACGAAAGCGGAAAAATTGAAGTTCCGGGAGCATGGGGCGTCCTGTGGGAAGATCTGACCCGGCTCGATTATTCCCATCACGATCTCTGGAAATACATGGCCGAGATGTTTCTGACCTGGTGTCGAAGGGGAGTGGACGGTTTTCGATGTGATGCCGGATACATGATACCGGTCAATGCCTGGCAGTATATCATTGCTGTTGTGCGCGACCAGTATGCAGACACCATTTTCTTTCTGGAAGGACTTGGCGGCAAAATATCTGTTGCACGGGACATTCTGAACCGGGGCAATTTCAACTGGGCCTATTCCGAGCTGTTTCAAAATTATGATCGGGAACAGATAGAAGGGTATCTGCCCGGAGCCATCGACATTTCTCAAACAGACGGACTTTTGGTCCATTTTGCCGAAACCCATGACAATAACCGGCTGGCTGCCCGGTCAAAAACCTGGGCCCGGATGCGGACCGCCTTGTGCGCGCTGTTTTCCGATCTGGGGGGATTCGGGTTTGCAAATGGTGTGGAATGGTTTGCCGCGGATAAAATAATTGTCCACGAATCGTCCTCACTCAACTGGGGACACTCCGAAAACCTGGTTCAGCATATCCGGAGGCTGAATGCCATTCTGAAAATTCATCCGTGTTTCCATTCAAAGACCCGGCTGAAACTGATTCACACGGGCCCGGGAAATTCCGTTGTGCTTCATCGTGAACATGAGCCGTCGGGCAAAACATTGGTGATAGTGGTCAACCTGAGTGACAGCACCCCGGAACCTGCGGCATGGATGCCCTGTTTTTTGCCTGCCGAACCCATCGATCTGATTACCGGACAAGCTGTTCCGGTCGGCGGAACACCCGATACCGGACACATTCTGCTTCAACCGGGTCAAGTGTTGTGTCTGACATCGGATGCATCCGATATGCGTCTGATTGAAACCGGCCAAACCCATCAATTTCACCTGCCGGAAGCCATACGCCATCAGGGGTTTTGTGCCCTGGCCATTGAGATATATCAATGGTACACGGGAATTCGGGATATGTCCGGGTTTGATCTGGATGGTGCAGTGGTCCTGCTGTCAACCGACCCGATCTCCTTTTTCCGCCGGATGAATCCGGACAGCGATGAATCGCGCGTGATTCTCTGGGACTGGCCGGAAGATGAGTATCGTACCGCACCAATACCGGAGGGCCATTTTCTGATGGTTCGCGCGGCATTTCCGTTTCGCGCAAAAATTACGGCCAATGATCGAACCCGGATACAAAAAAACAGCTTGCCCATTGCAGGGGGGCGCCACATGGCCGTGTTTCTGCCAACAGATGACACATCACCCGTAACATGTCATCTAAAACTGTCGGTTTTTGATACCGGAAAAAGTCATCACAGCCAGTCTCCGTTGCTGTTTCTGTCCACACATGACACCCGGCATGCGATTACACAGCTCAATCGTCCGGAATGCGGCACCGGATCACCGATTTTTCTGTCCACCAATGGTTGTGGCGCCATGCTGCGGGCACGGGTCTCCTGGGGTATGCTTGACAGCCGGTATGACGCCCTCCTGGCCGCCAATCTGAATCCGGATTTTCCGGAAGACAGATGGATTTGCCTGACGCGGTGCAGGGCCTGGATTGTGTATCAGGGTTACTCCCAGGAAATCTGTATCAACTGCCTGGATACATTCTCACAGGACGAAAACGGCCAGGGGATCTGGCGGTTTCATGTTCCGTGCGGCCAGGGTGAACATATTGTGTTGACAATTGGGATGGTCATGCAGACCGGTGAAAACACGGTTCTGATGCATTTTTTTCGATCTCCGAGAGACAGCCGGAAAAGCACGCTGCCGGATAATCAGCCAGTTCGGCTGATCCTTCGACCGGATATCGAGAACCGGAGTTTTCATGAGGTGACCAAAGCCTATCTGGGTCCGGAGCAACGGTTTCCATCCTGCATTTCTGGAACGGGTAACGGTTTCCGGTTTTCTCCGGCCCCGGATCGTGAGCTGACCGTGGCCCTGTCCCGGGCTGATTTTTTTGTCGAGCCCCAATGGCAGTACATGGTGTATCGTCCCCAGGAAGCCGAAAGAGGTCTTGATCCCCATTCCGACCTGTTCAGTCCGGGCTATTTTTCAGCCGATATTTCCGGCAATCAGTCGGTCCGGCTGGTTGCGTCAGCCAATGCCGGTCAACAAAAATCCCGGTCATCCCAAAAGCAATGTCCATCCCGAACACCCGAACCACCAATACCGGGCCAGGCATCCAAAGATGTCTGGCCCGTCATGGTTCACTCCCTGATGGCGTTTGTTGCCAGACGGAATGATTTAAACAGCGTTATCGCCGGGTTTCCGTGGTTTCTGGACTGGGGACGGGATTCTTTGATTGCGGTTCGCGGCATTATCGCCGCCGGAAAACTGGATATTGCCCGGTCGATCATTCTGCAATATGCCCGGTTTGAGGAAAACGGAACACTGCCCAACATGATTCAGGGCAAAACCCCTGCCAATCGGGATACATCGGATGCGCCGCTATGGCTCTTTGTGGCATGCCATGACCTGATTCGGGCGGAAGAAAACGATTCGTTTCTGGAAATGGACTGTGGGGGGCGTCTGGTCCGGGATGTTCTGATTTCCATCGGAAATGCCTGGCGCCGGGGAACATCCAACGGCATCCAACTGGATGCGGCATCCGGCCTGATATTCAGCCCGTCCCATTTTACCTGGATGGACACCAACTATCCGGCTGGAACGCCACGAGAGGGATATCCGGTTGAAATACAGGCACTGTGGCATCATGCACTTGATTTTCTTTCCGGAATCGACCATGAAACCGGACGGGCCCACTGGAAAAAATTGCTTCAGACCGTTGAAATATCCATTCAGAATTATTTCTGGCGGCCGCAGGACGGATATCTGTCAGATTGTCTTCATGCAGAACCCGGATGCCCGGCATCAAAAGCCGCGCCGGATGATGCCTTGCGTCCCAATCAACTTCTGGCCATTACACTGTCAGCGATCCGGGACCCCGATAAAATGAAATCCATTCTGACCGCCTGCCAGAAGCTGATCATTCCGGGCGCCATCCGAAGTCTTGCAGATCGGCCGGTTGCCGTTCCCATTGAAATCCGGCGCCATGGGCAGATATTGGGAGATCCGTTTCGCCCCTACAAGGGCATTTATGCGGGAGATGAGGATACGCAAAGAAAACCCGCTTATCACAATGGAACCGCCTGGACATGGCAGTTTCCATCATTTTCCGAGGCATGGTTCAAAACCTATGGACCAGCCGGTGCAAAAACGGCATTTTCATATCTGACCAGCAGCATGACAATTCTGAAAACCGGCTGTATCGGGCATATACCGGAAATTCTGGATGGCAACACACCCCATACATCACGCGGCTGCGATGCTCAGGCATGGGGCATCAGCGAACTGGTGCGCGTCTGGAAGATGCTGAGCACCGCCACATCAATTATTGCTTGACATTTTTTCAATCTCATTGGATTAACAACAATGATTACCGATTACCCTGACACATAATCAAAATAAGGAAAGGATATTCAAATGACACAAATTGTAAAAAAACAGGTATGCAAATGTGAGCGTTGTGGCAATGAAGCGGAAATGGAAATCACATGCACACTTCCGGAGTCTGATGATCCGCAACACAAACCCGCCGTCCAGGAAAAAAGCGCGTCCAAAATCAAGGGGACAGCAACCTGCACGCACTGTGGAAACGAAGCCGACATGTGGATTGATTACCCCCAATCCTGAACCAGGTGACCGATTATGACTGATGAAGAATGCCAGATTACCCTCAATACCGGACTGCGGGGGGTCAAAATTGCCAGTACACGGATCAGCGATGTGGATGGTGATGCCGGCAGACTGATTTACAGGGGATATGAAATCGCGGATCTGGCCGATCACACAACGTTTGAGGAAACGGCATATCTGCTTTTGTATGAAAATCTTCCGTCCCTGTCGGAGCTGAAACACTTCAAGGACAGTCTGATTCGGGAGCGGGAAATTCCACAGGCGATCATCGCAGCATTAAAAACCTGTCCGTCAGATTCACATCCGATGGATATTCTCCAGGCCGGTGTGTCTCTTCTGGCCAGCCACGATTCCGACATAAAGACGCCTGGCCCGGAGGCATCCGACCGCATTGCCCTTCGACTGATCGCAAGAATGGCAACACTTGTCGCTGTCTGGGACCGGATTCGGAACGGGCTGGAACCGGTTCCCCCAAATCCGGAACTGGATCACGCCGCAAATTTTTTATATATGTTAACCGGTAAAATTCCGGACTCCCGGACCGCCCGGTTTCTGGATGTGTGTCTGGTGCTCCATGCCGAGCATTCATTCAATGCCTCCACGTTTGCCGCACGGGAAGTGGCATCCACCCGCGCCCATATGTACGCGGCCGTTGGCGCCGCTGTCGGCTCGCTTTCCGGAGAACTTCATGGCGGCGCCAACGCGCGTGTCATGCAGATGCTCATCAAAATAGGTGATATCAATCGGGTTGCATCCTATGTCCAGGAAGAGCTGGATAGCGGCCGGAAAATCATGGGACTGGGACATGCCGTCTATAACGTGGATGATCCCCGCGCCATGATTCTGGAGCCCATGTCCCGGATATTGGGGGAAAAATCAGGAAATCCCATCTGGTATCAGCTTTCCAATGCGCTGAAAGAGCAAACCCGGGTTGCCTTTCAACAGCGAAAAGGCATCGATATTCCGGTAAATGTGGACTTTTACAGCGCATCTGTTTATTATTACATGAATATTCCGGTTGATTTGTTCACGCCTGTTTTTGCACTTTCCAGAATCGCCGGATGGGCAGCCCATGTCATCGAGGAACAGGTGGGCGGCCCTTTTTCAAAACCCGTTCTCTATCGTCCGGAATCCGAATATATTGGCGATTATTGTGGTCCGGACGTCTGTACCCTGAAGCCAATCGGTAGCCGGTAATGAAAACAGCATCTGTGATACTGCATGATAAACATCTGCGAATGACCCGACAACGCAAAATCATTCTGCGGGAACTGAAACAGGTAAAAACACATCCCAGCGCAGATGAAATCTATGTCATGGTCAGGCGGTACCTGCCCCGCATCAGCTTGGGAACTGTCTATCGCAATCTGGAAACACTGGCCCAACTGGGTGAAATAAAAAAAATAGAAATTGGCGGGTCGTTGAAACGTTTTGATGGAAACATGAGCGAACATTACCATGTTCATTGCATGGGCTGCGACCGGATTGACGATGTTCCGGAAAGTATCCATTTTGATTTCAACAGGAAAATGGCGGAAATCACCCAATTTCAAATCAGCGGACACCGGCTGGAATTTATCGGTTTATGTCCGGATTGCGCCGAAAAACAGGCCGCCCGCATGCTTGATCGAATCAGCGGTAAAATGAACGTGGAAAAAACGGTTTCAGCCTTTTGAATGCCCGTATCCCACTGATCTGACACAGTTGGCAGATGCCAAAACCGGATTGAATGATATGTTTCATGACGATCAATCCATTATTGTGCCTTAATGAATATTTTCATGGTCATTCCGGGATGGTATCGGAATGACCATGAATTTTTTCCGGTTCATGGCCGATTGACTTCTGACAATGTCTTCTGCACTTCCAAGGAATTGAATTCGTGTTTTATGAATGCATCTTCTGAAGACGCAAGCAATCAAAAAAAAAGAAAAAAACTGGGTGAAATTCTGATTGATGCCGGTCTGCTGGATGACAAGACCCTTCAGGAAGCGCTTCAGAACCAGAAAATCAATAAAAAAAAGATCGGCCAGGCCCTGGTCGATCTGGGTATTCTGGATGACGAACAGATTGCAAAAGCCCTGTCCAGCCAGCTTCGAATTCCCTTCATTCGTCTGAATGATGTGACCATCCCCAAAGAAATCATTGATCTTGTCCCGCAGGATATGGCGGAAAACTATCTGTTGATTCCTGTCAAGGAGGTCAAGAAGCAACTGGTCATTGCAATGGCCAACCCCCTGGAATTCTCTGCACTGGATGATCTCCGGTTCATGACCCGAATGCCGATTTTCGTGACGGTTTCGCCCCAGAATGAAATACTTTCGGCGATTCGAAAATATTATCCCCGACGGGGCCTGGATCAGAAGCTGGGACCTGATCTGGGGCTGCCCGATGGTCTGGAAATTGTCAGTCAAGCCAAAGAAAAGGAGCATAATGTTCAGGATCTCCTCAACCTGACCGAACTTCCGCCGGTCGTCCGGTTCACCAATTCCATTCTGGCCGATGCCATCAAACAAAAAGCCAGTGACGTTCACATCGAACCCCAGAAGGACACCATTGTCATACGATACCGGGTGGACGGCATCATGCGGGAGATCATGCAGGTTGACAAGCAGGTGCATACATCGCTTGTTTCCCGCATCAAAATCATCTCGACCATGGATATTTCCATTCGGCGCAAACCTCAGGATGGGCGGGCCCAGGTCAAGTTTGGTGATGAGCGTTTTGATTTGCGGGTATCGACCATTCCGACATCCTATGGTGAAAAGGTCACCATCCGGATTTTAAATCCCAAAGGTGGCGGCCTCAGCATCGAAGATCTGGGATTCAGTGATGTGGATATCCGTAACTTCAATGATGCCATCATGAAACCCCAGGGCATTCTACTGGTTACCGGCCCGACCGGCAGCGGAAAGTCCTCAACGCTTTATACCGCCCTTCGAAAACTGAACACCCCCAAGGTCAACATTGTCACGGTTGAAGATCCGGTTGAATTCGACATTGAAGGCATCAATCAGGTGCAGATCAACCCCAAGGCCGGGATCACGTTTGCCGATGGCCTCCGGTCCATTCTGCGTCAGGATCCGGATATTGTCATGGTCGGGGAAATCCGGGACAGTGAAACCGCCAGAATTGCCTTTCAGGCGGCTCAAACCGGTCACATGGTTCTTTCGACACTCCATACCAATGATGCCCCCTCCGCGGTGACCCGACTGATGGACATGGGCATCGAACCGTTTATCATCACCGATTCCCTGATTTGTGTCATTGGGCAACGGCTGGTTCGGGGCATCTGTCCCAATTGCAAAGCCGAGGATCCGCTTTCTTCAACAATTGCCGAACAGTTGGCGCCCTATTTCAAGGTCGGCCCGGATCAGAAATTTTATAAGGGCACGGGATGTGAATTCTGTCAATATACCGGATATTCCGGACGACGGGGAATCTTCGAGGTATTGATGATCACCCCGGGCATCAAAAAAATTCTGAACAAAGACACATCTGGCCTGGTGATTCGAAAAATTGCGGAAAAAGAAGGGTTCACCACCCTCAGCAAGGATGGTATCTCAAAAGCATTGAAGGGAGTCACCACCATCGAGGAGGTTTTTCGGGTTGCGCCGCCGGAATTCGAGGAAAAAGCAGCAGCTCCGGTCAACCAAACAGAACCGGTTTCAAATCGAGACACCACAGACAGACAGTTGGTCGAATCCGAAGCTTCGGCGCCTGCTTCAGCGGGAAATGGTCAACCGGAAAAAATTCTGATCGTGGATGACAATGTCATCATTCTGAAACTGCTTAAAAACATTCTGGAATCGCATAAATTTGTCACCCTCTCGGCCATGAATGGCACTCAGGCCCTTAAACTGGCCTTTACCGAGCGACCCGATATGATCATCACCGATTACCTGATGCCGGAAATGGATGGCAAGGAATTGATTCAAAAACTGAAAATGCAGCTTGCCACGCGGTTTATTCCCATCATCATGCTGACATCGCGGGATGAGGTGGATTCTGAAGTGGAAGTCATCGATGCCGGTGCAGATGATTATATGGTCAAGCCCGTTGTTCCCAAGCGATTGATCGCACGCGTGAAGCGACTGCTGAATCGTCCCATCGTCATCGATCAATGACATCCGGTTAGCGATTGCAAATTTGAAATCTCAAATCCAAATCTGAAATGCCAGGCACTCTACGGCCTGCCCTTTCGAATAATGGCGATCAACAGCCACACCCCCATCAGGGCCGCCGCCAGAAAACCGATAATGCCGATCATGGATATGCCATACACCAAAGGAGGCGTTTCGGAAATGACAATCAGCGCCGATCCCACAATCAGCCCGGCAATGATGACACTGAAAGATATCCGGTTACTGATCTGATCGTGAGTGGACAGCATTTTTTCCATTCCCTCATGGCGCAGGTTGACCATCAGATTCTGCTGCCGGGTCATGCGGGCAATTTCCAGAACATCCTGGGGGAACTGGTTCAAAAACCGGAACATGAGTTCGGTCAGATGAATGGCATCGCCGGCCAGTCTTTCGGGCGACAGTTTTTTAAACCGGATTTTTTGAATCAGCGGTGCGGCATAGGACACCATGTCGAATTCCGGATTCAACTGTAACGCGACCCCTTCAACCGTTCCCAGCGCTTTCAGCATCAGGAATATGTCGGCTGGAATGCGAAGCCGGTGCCGAAACGCCAGATCCAGAATATGCTGCAGCAGTTTGCCAATCCGGATTTCCTTTAGTGGCCGGTAGAGATGCAGGGACATGAAATCCGAAATGTCCCGCTCAAATTCCCGCGTGTCCGGCTCCCTGTCCCAGTCCGTCAGTTTCAGCAGCGCTTTTGCCGCCTGATGCTCCCGCCGAAACGCCACCGCATCAACCAGCGCGATAAAATCCTCGCGGGTTCTCTGGTCGATTGCGCCAACCATGCCCCAGTCCAGCAGGCAGATCACATTTCCGGGCAATGCCAGGATATTGCCGGGATGGGGATCTGCATGGAAAAACCCCTGTTCAAATATCTGTCTGAGACAGACATTGGCGCCTCTTGTGGTCAACAGCTTCCGGTCAAGCCCGCCCGCTTCAATCCTGTCCATATCATTGATTTTGATACCATCGATCAACTCCATGATCAGGACCGCAGGTGTTGTCTTTTCAATATAAACTTTGGGGATATACACGGTCGGATCATCCAGAAAGTTACGGGCGACCCGCTGCATGCTGGCGGCTTCCATCGTAAAATCAATCTCTTTTTCCAGAACCCGGGTAAATTCCTCCACAATCCGAACCGGACGGTGAAAGGAAACCTCCTCGATATGCTGTTCCATCAGTGTTGCCAGATGAAACATGATCTCCAGGTCAACCTCGATCATTTTCTGAATACCGGGACGTTGGACCTTGACCGCGACCCAGTCACCATCGATTAACCTGGCCCGATACACCTGTGCAATGGAGGCAGATGCAACCGGCTTCTCCTCGATAAACTGAAAATGGGTATCAATGGGTGAATGAAGCTCGGATTCCAGAATCTGTTTGGCGTCTGAAAAATCAAAGGGCGGCACCCTGTCCTGAAGCCGCACCAGTTCCTGTATCAAATCCGAGGGGATCAGATCCGGCCGGGTGGATAGAACCTGCCCCAGTTTGATATAGGTTGGCCCCAGTTCTTCAAGAACCATGCGGATTCGCTCGGATCTGGAATATTTCTCGATTCGATCTTCCCGTTTTCGGGAGATCATTCGAAATCCGATATCGATATACTGATCGATTCGCAGCAGATCGACCAGTTCACCAAATCCGTATTTGAACAGAATGGTCAATATCTGGGTATATCGGTTGAGATGGCGATAGGTACGCCCGATAACGCCGATTTTGCGAATGCTCAGCATGGTCGATTATCTCATGAATTTGAAAAATGGGGGGATAGCCGGATTGTCAGTGATCAATCAACCAATTGTGATTATTCATAAACCGTATGCCGTCTGGGATCAAATGCCTCCCGGACCGCCTCGCCGATAAATGTGACGGCAGTCAGTGTGACAATCATGGACAACACCACCGATCCGACAATCCACCAGGAGTCCATATTCTGCCATCCCTGCTGTAACAGCTCTCCCCAGGATGGCGTTGGCGGTGGAAGCCCGAATCCCAGATAATCCAGAGACGTCAGGGCGACAATGCCGCCGGAAATGGAAAACGGTGCGAACGTGATGATGACAGACAGGGTGTTTGGAATGATATGCCGAAAAATGATCCGAAAATTGGATGCGCCCAGGGCCCTTGCCGCCCAGACATATTCACGCGCTTTTTCGCGGTATGCGGCGGTTCGCATCACCCATGTGATTCCGACCCATCCGAACAGTGTCATGATCACCATCAGCATGAAAAAACTGGGGACAATCAGGGATGATAGAATGATGATGACATACAGCAGGGGAATATTGGACCAGATTTCGATCATCCGCTGAAACAGCAGATCAAACCATCCTCCCCAGTAACCCATCATGCAGCCAAGACTGATGCCAACCATATAATTCATGGCGGTCAGGGCCAGCGAAAACAGAATGGCAATCCGGAAGCCATACACCAGCCGGGCCAGAATATCTCTTCCGGCAATATCCGTACCCAGAAAATGGCGCTCGGAAAGAGACGGCTGGAACGGGGGGTAGGCATCCGGGCGTAAATCATTTTCATAGGCATTGAACGGGGCAGGCGGCAAAAGAACCCAGTCCCCTTTTCCGGCCTCTTCAAATTTCCGGCCAAGATCCCGATAATTGGTTTCATAGTCATAATCCAGCCCGAATACCGATCCGGGGATCATCTGGCCATACGTGGGGAAATACCAGTTTCCGTTATACCGGACAGCAATGGCCCGGTTGTTGACAAACAGCTCGGCCAGGAGTGCAAAGACGATGAGACCGGTGATGAGAATCAGCGAATAATATCCCCGTCTGATCGAGATGAACCGGCGTATTTTTTTTTGCGTCAGGATCGTGAACATGACCTCATTCCATCATCAGCCGGACCGTATCGGATGTCAATCGAATTTCACCCGGGGATCCACCAGCGCAACACAGATATCGGACAGAATGTTTCCCAACATGAAAAGCAGGGAAGAGACGACCAGAATGCCCATGACAACCGGATAATCCCGATCGATGACAGACTCGTACCCCAATAATCCCATTCCATTGATATTGAATACATTTTCAATCAGAAAAGATCCGGTGAGAACAACCGAAATATTGTTTCCAAAGCTGGTTGCAATGGGAATCAGGCTGTTTCGCAGGGCGTGATGGAATACGGCCTGGCGAAATGAAAGTCCTTTTGCAATTGCGGTTCGGACATAATCCGATGCCAGGTTGTCCATCAGGGAATTTTTCATCAGAAAGGTCAGAATCGAGAAGGAACCGGCAACATAGGCAATCAGGGGCAGCGTGGTATGCCAGAGAATATCGGCGGTTTTCTGAAGCAGCGTCAAATCCTCGAAATCATCGCTGATCAGACCGCCAAGGGGGAAAATCTCCCACGTGGCGGAAAATACCAGAAGCAACAGGACACCGATCACCCATCCGGGAATGGCATAACCGATAAACACCAGAATGGATGAGAAATTGTCAAATCCGGACCGGTGCCGGATGGCTTTGACAATTCCCAGGGGGATACAGATTCCATAAACCAGAATCATCGAAATCAAACCGAAATAAAGGGATATGGGAATTCGATCCCGTATCATGTCCCAGACCGGCTCATAATAGCGGGTGGAGACACCCAGATCGCCGCTCAGCACCTTCTTCATCCAAAGTCCATAGCTGACCAGAACCGGCTGATCCAGGCCATAATAGGCTTTCAACAGGTCGATCTGGTCAGCGGACAATGGCTGGCGCTGGCTTTCACTGACCGGGCCGGAACTTCGACCCCTTTCCGAAGACTGCATTTGCTGGGCTTCCAGAATCATCCGTTCAATCGGACCACCCGGAACAAATCGGGTGATGATAAAAACCAGAACAGTAATCCCCAGAAATGTCGGTATGATCAGCAGTAATCTTCGAATCAGATAAGCCGTCAAACCGGACCTCCCGGACGCATCACTGAGAAACCCCCTCCAGCTTCCAGGAGGTGGTGTGCGCCGGTCTTGCAAACATCCATTTTTCTTCAAATTTGACCGGTTGGGTGTTGTTGCCATCCACGATTTCACCACTGGATTCATTGACCGTATAATCCAGCAAATTTGCTACAAACTGAATGGTCACATAAACTTCATTGTTTTCCATGCCGGCATCGACGATGCTGACCTGACGAACCGCAATGTTTTCCAGACGGTTCAGCAGACCTTTCTGTTTCAATTCATTCAGATGTGCGTCATATTCAGCCAGAAGCTGGTTGCCGATCAGCCCCCTGACCGGTGACAGATCCCGACGCATCCAGGCAGCCTGAATCTTGAAAAAGACGTCCTGGGCCAGTTCTTTGAAACGCTCCGGATCGAAGTCGGGTTCGGATTGCCGGATTTGATCCACCCCGTCCGCGGCGGAATAACCGGTCAAAGGCGGCGCCGGGGGAAAGTTGCCGGATGACGGGTCAGGCGAAAATCCGGGCTGATTTTGTGACTGAAAAACAGATGGCATCTGGAAACCCGGGCTGCCGGACCGGTTGGGTTTGATAAACCGTTTGTACAGAAAATATCCCAGGCCACCCAACAATAAAAGCTCGATAATTCCGATACCGCTGCCGCCCATGCCGCCCGCGCCCATGGCGTGGCCCGGGCTGCTGAACAGCATACCACCGATCATGCCGCCCAAAAGACCGCCGCCCAGCCCTCTCATGAAACTGCTGCCGCCCATGCCGCCGGATGGTGACGACGGCGGTGTCATTGGCCGGGAGGTCGGTGCAGATGGCTTGCTGAAGGATCCCGAAGAGCCCCCCCCGCCAAAGGAGCGTCCGCCCGATCTGACGCGTGCATCGGCATCGTCAGGAATACCTGCTGTAACTGCCAGAAAAATTACGGCAATGGCGGCATAAAAAAAAGTCTGAATACCATGTCGTTTCATCGTTTACTCCTTGTTCAATTGTTTTTAAATGTTACCGATATATACTGGTTTATTTTTCTTCTCATTCATGCGGATACATTTTTTGGGCCGTGATGTAAATATTCCGGTTCCAAAGGCCGGGTCGGGAACCGATGAGCAGCAGGATGTATCGGCATAAAGCACTGGCCGAAATGATAATCAGCCCCTGTTTTTTCATGCATGGAACAGTCCTGGCAGGCATGAATATGAGTCATAAAAAATATACCGGCCTGAATATTATGGCAATGAATATCACATATTATAACAAATTTCAAGATGTTATAAAGTATAAAAACCGCATTGCCGTTTTTGGATACAGTTAATTTCGATGCCCGGGGTTCCAAACGGTTATATATTGCCTGAACGGAAACCCTTTCTCTCTATCTCAAAATTCGAAATTCGAAGCGCGAAATCCGAAACAA
>DFZE01000023.1:23827-39270 GCA_002382065.1 Desulfobacteraceae bacterium UBA4064 | reverse complement strand
TTCGTTCAAACACTATATAGCTTTTTGATTGACAAATATCCGGATAAAATTTATATCTGACCTCTGATTTATAAAGGTTTGGCGATATTTGCCTGATAATATTTTATATCTGAAAATTTTGAGAGGAGGTGACTTACAAAACATTTTTGATTGAATCATGCGTTTGGCAGAAACTGAGCAATATTAATCCCGAATGGAGGTAAAACGATGGCAAAACATGCTACCCCGTTGTTGGACCAATTAGAAAGTGGGCCATGGCCGAGTTTTGTGTCCGACATCAAACAGGAAGCGGCTTCCCGAGCAAAAAATGTAAAAGGAGTTGATTATCAGGTGCCGGCTGATGCCTGTGATGATGTTCTGGGCATCATGGAATTATCCTATGTACACAAACGGACACACTGGAAACACGGTGGCATCGTCGGCGTATTTGGTTACGGCGGCGGCGTTATCGGCAGATACTGCGATCAGCCCGAGATGTTTCCGGGGGTCGCCCATTTTCATACAATTCGCGTCAATCAGCCGGGCGGAAAATTTTATTCAACCGCATATCTCAACCAGCTCTGTGATTTGTGGGAGCTGCGGGGCAGCGGCCTGACCAACATGCACGGGTCAACCGGTGATATCGTTTTTATTGGAACAACCACGCCTCAGCTTGAAGAATTCTTTTATGAATTGACCCACAAAATCGGACAGGATCTGGGTGGCTCCGGTTCCAATCTGAGAACCCCATCCGACTGTATCGGCGAAGCCCGCTGCGAATATGCATGTTATGACACGCAGGCCCTTTGTTATGCCATGACCCAGGATTATCAGGATGAACTGCATCGTCCGGCATTTCCGTATAAATTCAAGTTCAAGTTTGACGGTTGCCCCAACTGCTGCGTGGCATCCATTGCCCGATCCGACATGTCTTTTATCGGAACCTGGAGAGATGACATCCGCATCGATCAGGAAGCCGTGAAAGCCTATATCGGCGGCGAATTCAAACCCAATGCCGGTGCGCATGCCGGTCGTGATTGGGGCAAGTTTGACATCCAGAAAGAAGTTATTGATCTGTGTCCGACCAAATGCATGTGGATGGATGGCGGCAAACTGGTAATCGACAACCGTGAATGCACCCGCTGTATGCACTGCATCAACGTCATGCCCAGAGCCCTGAGAATCGGCGAAGACAAAGGTCTTTCCATTCTGGTCGGCGCCAAGGCCCCAATTCTGGATGGCGCTCAGATGGGATCGCTTCTGGTTCCGTTTATCAAGGTTGAAGAACCCTATGATGAAATCAAGGAAGTCATTGAAAATATTTGGGACTGGTGGATGGAAGAAGGAAAGAACCGTGAGCGTCTGGGTGAACTGATCAAACGTCAGGGATTCCAGAAGATGCTTGAAGTCACCGGAATCGATCCCATGCCGCAACATGTCCAGGAACCGCGTCACAATCCTTATATTTTCTGGAGAGAGGATGAAGTTCCGGGTGGATGGCAGCGCGACATCAAAGAATTCAGAAAATACCATCAGAGATAGGGGGTAACAACAATGGCATTTATTTCCTCAGGTTACAATCCTGACAAACCGATGGAAGACCGGATCACCGATATTGGACCACGTCATTTTGATGAATTTTATCCGCCGGTCATCAAGGCGAATAAAGGGAAATGGCTGTATCACGATATTCTGGAACCCGGCGTACTGGTACATGTCGCCGAGTCCGGAGATGAGGTTTATACGGTCAGAGCTGCCGGCGCCCGTCTCATGAGCGTCACCCATATCCGTGAAATCTGCGAAATCGCCGACAAATACTGCGGCGGATTTGTTCGGTGGACCACCCGAAACAACATTGAGTTCATGACCACCACCAAAGAATCCGCCTATGCGTTAAAAGCGGATATGGAAAGCCGCAAATTCGATGGCGGCAGCTTCAAATTTCCGGTTGGTGGAACCGGCTCGGGCATTACCAACATCGTTCACACCCAGGGATGGATTCACTGCCATACACCGGCTACCGATGCATCGGGCCCGGTCAAGGCAACCATGGATGTTCTGTTCGATGAATTCAAAAACATGAGAATGCCGGCTCACGTCCGCGTATCACTGGCCTGCTGTCTCAACATGTGCGGCGCGGTTCACTGCTCCGACATCGCCATTCTGGGTTTTCACCGTAAACCGCCCATTCTGGATCATGAATATCTGGACAAAATGTGCGAAATTCCGCTGGCCGTTGCCGCATGCCCGACGGCAGCCATTCGTCCCTCAAAAGTCGAATATGATGGCAAAACGGTCAACAGTGTGGCTGTCAAACAGGAACGCTGCATGTTCTGCGGTAACTGCTATACCATGTGTCCTTCCATGCCTCTGGCAGACGACGAAGGGGATGGTATCGTTCTGATGGTCGGCGGCAAAGTCTCCAACCGAATCAGCAGGCCAACCTTTTCCAAGGTTGTCGTTGCCTTTATTCCCAACGAAACCCCCAGATGGCCGACCACAACCTCTACCATCAAACGGATTGTTGATGTGTATGCCGCAAACGCCAATAAATATGAACGACTTGGCGAATGGGCAGAACGCATTGGATGGGAACGGTTCTTTGAAAAATGCGAGCTGGAATTCACCCATCATCTGATCGATGATTTCCGTGACCCCGCATACTACACCTGGAGACATACGTCCCAGTTCAAGTTCTGATTTTTTTTTTAACAATCTGTCCGGACAATTCATCGTCCGGACAGGCCTCCTGATACAAAGGGGAACGTCATGGATAAAGAAGCTGGGAAAAAAGCCATCGTGGAATTTCTGCAAAAGAAATCCAAATCCAAATCCAAATTTTATTTGAAGGATTTTTATGAAGTTCTTCCGAATGAAAAAGTTCGGGACGTTAAAAATCTGGTCAATGAAATGGTCAAAGATGAGACTTTGGAGTATTGGTCAAGTGGCAGCACCACCTTGATCGGACTGAAAGGCACTGGCAAACAGGCTGGCGCAGAGGATGAAGCTTAAGAATCTCAATGACCGATCAACCTGTTGACCTGCCACGGATTATCATTTCTGCCTTGCGGGGCGGAGCCGGGAAAACCATCCTGTCTTTGGGCATTATCGGATACTGGAAAAAACAGGGCAGATATGTAGCACCTTTCAAAAAAGGGCCGGACTATATTGATGCGGGCTGGCTTGCCCTGGCTGCCGGCCAGCCCTGCTACAACCTTGATACCTACCTTCTTGATCCACCTGTCATAAAAAAATCCCTGCTTTCCCGCACCAACTCCGATACCATTGCTGTTATCGAAGGTAACCGTGGCCTGTATGACGGCATCGACATGGCCGGCACAACCAGTACGGCAGAACTGGCAAAGCTTTTACTGACTCCGGTCGTTTTATGTATCGACTGCACCAAATCGACCCGTACCGCCGCTGCAGCGGTTCTGGGATGTCTGATGTTCGATCCGGAAACGCCCATCAAAGGCGTCATTCTGAATCGGGTTTCCGGCAAGCGGCATGAACAAATGGTTCAAAAGAGCATTGAATACCATTGCGGTATTCCGGTTTTGGGTGCTGTCCCGCGTCTGGATTCCGAACATTTTCCCGAACGCCACATGGGTCTGGTTCCAACGCCGGAGCATGAATGGGCGTATCAATCTCTGGAATCCGCTGTTCAGACTGCCCGAAAATACCTTGAGATGGACTGGCTTGAACAGATTGCCAATGAGGCCCCAGCGCTGGCATTGGAACCGGATTCTGCAATCCGATCGGATAGTGTCTGCCCAGCAGGACCATCTGCCCGTAAAATCAGAATCGGAATCCTTCGGGATGCGGCATTTCAGTTTTATTATCCGGAAAATCTGGAGGCGTTGGCGAATGAGGGTGCAGAACTTGTTTATTTCAGCCCACTGTCGGATTCATCCATTGTTGATATCGATGCACTGTATATCGGTGGTGGTTTTCCGGAGACACACGCCGGGCAGCTTTCAGAGAACAGGATGTTCCGGCAGCAATTGAAGACGCTTGCCGAAAACGGCCTGCCCATTTATGCGGAATGTGGTGGATTGATGTATCTGGGACAGGAGCTGATCGTGGATGGCCAGACCTATCCCATGGCAGGTGTTCTTCCGGCAACCTTCGGGTTATTCAAACGGCCTCAGGGACATGGCTACACGCAACTTCTGGTTGATCGGACCAATCCGTTTTTTCCGGTCGGCACGGAACTCAAAGGCCATGAATTTCATTACTCGAAAATGCTGGAATATCGGGGAAATGACTGCCATACGGCATTCAATATGCAGCGGGGAGTCGGGTTGACTGAAAATCGCGATGGCTTTTGTCTGCATTCCATTCTCGCCACCTACACACACATCCATGCCCTGGGAGTTCCGGAATGGGCGCCTGCCATGACCCGCAATGCCCGATTGTACCGGCAAAGAAATCCTTGATCGCCTGATTTCAAACATCGGCACATATTCCCGCTCCGGCATCCGACTTTTTCTGCCCTGTCATCGGTCCTTCGGATTCATCTACTATTTTCACGGTAAACGGAACGTTACAGAAACACGGAAAGAATATCCTTTCTGGCGCTGACATGCTGAATGGTCACATGAATGGTATTTTCAGGCTTCAGTTCCATGCCACTGGTGGCTGGCAGTTCACATTCCAGCATATAATCGGGCATCAATACCAGGTATCCATTTCGTCTTTTACCCAGAACGATGGCTTCTTCTTTTTGCCCGATTCGGGATTCCAGATATTTGAGTATCCAGTACCGGTTTCGATGGTACTGAATTTTTGATACATGAGACACCGGATCCTGCAACACCTGAATCAGCCGGTCAATTTCAGGCGATGAATAGGGTGTTTCCAGTCCCAGAATGGATCGGATCTGGCGCTGGGTAATGAGATCATAATATTTTCGAATCGGCGAGGTGGCGGTGACATATGCCGTCAGGCCAAGCCCGGAATGTCTCTCCGGGTCACTTCGAATGATAAAGCGGCTCAGAAGCTTTCGTTGCATGTAATTCAGAAACAGCGATCCCTCATTCCCCCGGTACAGGCGATCCCGGGGATTGGGCTGGGACCGGTAGATTGCCGGAATACGATTCTCGGATAAAAATTGCGCCATGGTCCAGTTGGCCAGAATCATCATTTCCGCCACCAGCATCCGCCCCGGACTTTCCCGATTGATCCGGTTGATCACCACGTCTCCGGTTTCCGACAGCCAAACCGAAATGTCCGGAAGGGAAATATGAACGGCACCATTTTCAATTCGTTTCTGACGAAATTTTCCGGCCAGATCATGCAGCGACATGATCGTCTCGTCCGAGTCAGCCATCTGATTGACATCATAGTAACTGAGCTGGTGTTTGACACGGATGACACTGGGAATGATTTCATAACGCAGCAATTCGGCATTTCTGCTCAGATCCATCATGATGCTGATGGCGGGCCGATTTTCTCCGGCTCTCAGGCTGCACAGCCCTTCGGAGAGTACGGATGGAATCATGGAGATTTTCTGGTCCGGCATGTAAATCGAGCTGGATCGGGTCTGGGCCTCGATATCAATCGGATCGCCTTTCTGGATATAATGACCGACATCGATGATGTGAACGCCAACCCGAAAATGATCGCACCGTTTTTCGATGCTGATGGCATCGTCATAATCCAGTGTTGACTGTCCATCTATGGTCATTATCGGCAGGGATGTCAAATCCGTGCGATTTCCAAAGTCAATGATTTGAAAACGGTCAATCAGGCTTTTCGCATGGTGTTCTGTCTGGACAGAGAATGAGACAGGAATCTGGAATCGCAGCAGATCAAGATTTTCGTTTTTATGAAAAATTCCGTTCTGCACCAGTATATCAAACAGTTTGTCCGTATCCGCCATTCCGGCATATGAAAGAATGGCTTTGCCCCGCCCGGCATGAGGGCTATCGTTGCCAAACAGGTAAACCGATCGAAGTATTTCAAGAATTTCTGTCTCATCATCGGTCAGGGGCGCTGTCCGAACCTTTCCGCAACCATTTTTCAGCCAGTTTCCGCCGAATTCAACCAATCGATTCAAGCGCGCCTTTTCCCGCTCCACCGACATCAACCGCTCAACCTGATCCTCGGAAACCGGAAAGAACCGGTTATGATCAAACCTGAAATAGGTCCGATTTTGAAAAAAAGCCCGCACAACAGCCGATTCATGATCGCAGGTGACCGTATTTGAAAAGCAGAAAACCGTCATTGTCGGCAGATCGATCCACTCCTGCTCGGTATTCAGAATTTCCCAGATTTCCCGGATATTGACCTGTCGGGTCAGTTCCCGCCTCAGGCTGGCAATCTCTTTCAAAGCATCGACGGTCCGGTTTCTGCCCATGACCGGGTCGAGTATTTTATCGCTTTTGTGTGACAGGCGATTAATTGACAGATTGACTTCCCGGTTGGTTTCAGTCAACAGCCGCAGCCGTTGATTTTTGACCTCCTGAACCACCGCACACGTAATTTTCTCTTGATCAATAAATTCAACAATTATTCCAGTTTCCATAACCAGTTACCATATCAATGGGTATTCAGAAAGTCAACGCAGGCTTTTTTACCGGTATTATTTCTGAAGAGGCCTCAGACAGTAAAACCGGTATGGTTACCGAGAAAACACTGCCCTTTTCCAGTTCACTTTGGACGGAAATATTTCCGCCATGCTCCTTGACAATGCCATAACTGACAGAGAGTCCCAATCCGGTTCCCTGGCCCGTGGGTTTGGTAGTAAAAAACGGATCAAAAATCTTGTGACGGATATGTTCGGGAATTCCGGATCCCGTATCTTCCACGTTAATGACAACCTGATTGGTCACCGCATCATATTCGGTAAAGACATGAATATCGCCTTTGCCTTCGATGGACTGCCTGGCATTCATGATCAGATTCATGAACACCTGCTTCAATTTTTCCGTATCTCCCTTTATCAGGGGAATATTCGTTGCCAGGCTGGTAGTCAGGTGAATCCCGGCTACCTCAAACTGACGCTGCAATACCGTTACGATCTGCCCGATAGCGGCATTGATATCCACCGTCACCTTTTTGGTTTCTGTTTTCCGGGCAAAATTGAGCAGGGCCTCGACAATCGTTTTACAGTTGCGCGTATTCTTTTCGATGGTTTTCAAATCTTCATAAGGCTGTGTCCCTGGAGGCTCTTCACGGAGCAACAATTGCGTATACCCCAGAATCAACCCCAGCGGATTGTTGATTTCATGGGCGACACCCGCAGACAACTGCCCCAGAGAGGCCAGTTTATCCGCCTGAAGCAGTTGCTGCTCCATGTTACGGCGTTCCGTAATATCCTTGATGATGCCTTCGCATCCTTTAATGGCGCCGCCGATCGAATCAACCTGGCAGGTGCAGCTCAAAAGTGATACGCGGTCATCTCCAAGTCGTGTTCTGATCAGTATCTCCCGGTCTTTGACAAAGTATTTGGTGTTCAGGTCGTTTTTTACAGCCTCATAATCTTCGGGATTTGAAAAAAGCTGTGAAAACGACATCTGATTCATAAAATCGGATTTTGCGTCATATCCCATAAGGTCCATGCCAGCCTGATTCATGTCCAGAAAGCGTCCATCGCTGTCAACCACAAACACCATATCCATGGATCCATCAAATATCCGGCGATATTTTTCTTCAGAAATCTCGATCGCCTTTCGGGATTCCCGGAGCTTGCGGATATGAATTCTCAATGATTTGGACATGGCGTCAAACGATTCGGCCAGTTCCTGAATTTCATCTCCGGAAAGACGGCGATACACGTCACATTCACGGCATCCTATAATCTTGTTGGCATATCCGCCCTCCTTACAATGGGCGCACTTTGTCCCTTCAATATACCAGCAGCGTGTCAGTTGATTTCCAAAAGCCGGGCATTCGGTATTCCGGCATTGGGTGATGGACCAGCATCCCCTGGTTTTTCTAAAGGATGTCTGAATATCCAGATTACCGGTCAGCACCTCTTCCGATGCCTTGTGAAGACACTTGATCCGGTAAGTGACCTGATTGGCAAATCCTGCGCCAATTGCACCCGCCACAGCCACTGAACAGCCACTCAACAACAAAATGGTCATCAACAGATCATGAATGGTGCGATCGATCTGGGTTTTGGATAGACCGATTCGGACACAGCCCAATTTTTGCCCCCCGATTTCGACCAGCGCGGCAAAATCATAAATGTATTCTTTTCCCGTGTTCAGGAGCTGGATTCGCGTGGGCGACTGCAAGGATGCCCGGTTTGCGGTTTTCAGGGCTGTCGGAAAGCTGTCCTTAAAGGAATGCGACAAAATCCGGTCTGTTTCATCCAGTATAAATGCATAGGCGATATCCCCGGAAGACCGGATCGAATTATCAATCAGGTCTTTCAGCAACAACAAATCCGTGGACAAAATGGGCTCCTGACTTCTGGAAGCCAGGTTCATTGCAATGGAAAGGCCCCTGTTCTGATATTCCAGGGAAAGCGCATCCTGAACAATCCGACGCACCGGCAGGGTGATAAAAAGGCTGTTGATCAGTACAATAACAATGATACCCAAAAAGACCTTGCCCCGGAAACCCAGCTTCATCATGAATGCTCACCGGTCCAGATTGATACCAAGGGTGTCCAGCAGCTCCCGAACAGATGCCATTTCTGTATCGTCGGTTGGAATAATTCCGGTAAAATCCGCCTTATCCAGAATCTGGCGGTGATCCGGATTGTCATAATCCATGCGAATCAGGGCCTCTTTGATTTGGTAAAGGATTTCGGGATTGAGATCCGGTCGTGCCGAGTAAATCCAGCCCGGATACCAGTTACTGTAAGCCAGTATTCGAATCTGGCTCAGATCAATTTTATCGGCCACGACATTCAGGGTGCCCTCCCGGATCAATCCAACATCATATTGGCCGGCATAAACTGCCAGAACCACCTTTTCCTGTTTTCCACCCGGCCCCGGAGAAAAACTTATTTCAGCAAAATCATCCATCCGGATGCCATGCTGATAAAAGTGACCCATGGGATACAGGTACCCGCCGGCCGATGTCAGATCCACTGCAATGACCCGCTTTCCTTTGCAATCCATAAGCGTTTTGATGGTTGGATGGTCGGTACGGCAGATGATCTGGCCCCGAAATCGTTTTTGACCAGAAGATTCTACAACCTGTGCAAAGGCTTTTTCACCATACCGGTGGGCCAGAATGACATACACATAGGGGTTACAAAAGGATATATCAATTTTACCCTGCCCGACCATTCGAATATGTTCATTGAATGTATCCGGAAAAACCTGTTTGATGGCAAGACCCGTCTGCTTTTTAAGATATTCTATCAACAGATGATGCCGGTCATAGGCAACGGTATGGCTGTATTGTGGCAGATATGCATAGGTAACGGCATTGCCGTCATCCTTTATATCCACGGTTTCACGCTGATTCATATCGATTTTCAGCGCGGTTTCATCATCGGGACATCCCGTCACCATCAGGAGCAGTATTAAAAACAGAAGTAGTCGAAGTTTTCTGGGAACGCGTATCATATCCGGTATCACTGGTTGCTGGAGCAGGTCAGCCCGTATCGGGTGATTCCATAGTTGGCAATTTAATGAATTCCACACCCTCGGATTTCAGCATTTTTTCTTCTTCAGTAGTGGTGACGCCCCTGATATTGCGAGGTTCCGAGGCGCCATAATGCATTTTGAGTGCCTCTGTGGCGAACCCGGATCCCACATTGTCAAAATTCCTGTTTACAAAATCAGCCAGATGCTTTTTAAACACAGCCAGTTCCAATTCCCCTGCTTTCACAGATGGCGCTTTTTCACAGGAAGCCGATCGAATGGCAAAAGTGGAAAGTTTTCTGGATATGCCGTCCACATTGCACACCGGACACGAAATCATTTTATCCCGAAGCTGGGTTTCAAAAGAGCCATTGTCTTCAAACCAGCCTTCAAACAAATGTCCATTGCTGCATTCAAGATCATATACAATCATGACGTCATGAAACCCTCAATCAGGCAATCCTGGACCAAACCAGGAAAAACAAAATGTGATTGAAACAATTCGGGGAACACTTTCCACTCAATTATCATCTTATCATCGATAACCTTTTTTTTAAAGCGGTTATTCTGTCGCATTTCAGGCGTACAGATCTGTCCTGCCGGAGTGTCCTGCTGAAGTCGGCTTGATTCTGGTCTGATTTTTATCCGAAATTCACTTGAGAATCATCGGGCAAAGGCGTAAATAATGCAGGAAGGAGGAAATGATCCATGAACCGTATTCTGATGATTGTCTGTTGTTTGTTTTTCCTGATTGGTGATGTTGCTGCGGAGACGGTGTATATATCCGAGAATATCCGAATGGCCATTCGCACCGGGCCCGGTTCCCAGTACAAGGTTCTGGAAACCCGCATGTCCGGGGACACACTGGAAGTGATCGAACCGGGTCCGGAATGGTCACGGGTTCAACTGCAGGATGGGAAGGACGGCTGGGCGCCCAGCCGGTTTTTGACCACCCAGATTCCCTGCTCTCTTGCATTGAAACGACTCGAGCAAAAATATGCCGACCTCCTGACCCAATCGGATGCCCCGCCGGAAGGCGGTGTTGATCTGCAGGCTGAAAATGAGCAACTGTCATCCGATCTGGCCAACCTGGAAACCCGGTTTGCCACCCTGTCTGAAGAGTATGAATCCCTGAAAAAAGATTCGGCGGATGTGGTGCAACTGCGTATCAAGTATCAGGATGCCCTGACAAAACTGGAAGAGCAGTCACAAAAACCGGACACCCTGTCATCCGGCGCGGAATCACAGAATCTTGATTCGCTGCTTCGATGGTTTCTGTATGGTGCGGGCGTCCTGCTGACCGGATTTCTGCTGGGATGGCTTACGAAGCCGTCCAAATCCCGACAATCTCTTTTGCGCTGATTAAAAAGGAATCTGTTACGATGAACATTCAAACCGATTTTCTGGTCATCGGAAGTGGCATCGCCGGCCTGATGTTTGCGCTGAAGGTGGCGGATCAGGGAACCGTGGCCCTGATTACCAAAAAAGACATCATGGAAACCAACACATCCCAGGCCCAGGGCGGCATTGCATCTGTCTTTGATAAACTGGATTCCTTTGATCTCCATATTCAGGATACGCTGGTTGCAGGGGATGGGCTGTGCAATATCGAGGTCGTCGAAAAAGTGGTTACAAACGGCCCGGACCGGATCCGCGAGCTGATCGATCTCGGAGTTTCCTTCAACCTGAAAGAGGAATCCGCAGGCGCTTTGCAGAAAGAGAATTTTGATCTGACCCGGGAAGGCGGACATTCCCACAACCGGATTATCCATGCCCAGGATATGACCGGAATGGAGCTGCAAAAAGTCCTGACCCGCCATGTTCTGGATCATCATAATATCCAGGTTTTTGAGAACCACGTCGCCATCGATCTGATCACCTGTTCAACCCGGATCAAGCGGGGTCTGGTCACGACAACACATGAGGACTTCTGCTGCGGCGCATATGTTCTGGACAATATCCAGAATCAGGTCAAAACCTTCGAATCCCGTATCACCCTGCTGGCAACCGGCGGATCCGGAAAGGTGTATCTGTACACCAGCAACCCGGATATCGCCACAGGCGATGGCATCGCCATGGGATATCGGGCAGGCGCAACCATTGCCAATATGGAATTTGTCCAGTTCCATCCAACCTGCCTGTATCATCCCAATGCCAAAAATTTTCTGTTGTCGGAAGCCCTTCGCGGAGAAGGCGGCATTCTGATCGACAAAGCCGGTCACCGCTTCATGGAAAAATACGATCCCCGCAAAGATCTGGCCTGCCGGGATATTGTAGCGCGCGCCATTGACACGGAACTGAAAAAAAGTGGTGATGAATCGGTTTTTCTGGACATATCTCACAAGGCCCCTTCCTTCATTCGGAACCGGTTTCCCAATCTCTACGAAAAATGTCTTTCCTTTGGCTATGATATGACCAAAGAACCTGTTCCGGTGGTTCCCGCCGCGCACTACATGTGCGGCGGTGTGGTGACCGACATGTTTGGCCGGACCGATATCCGCAGACTTTATGCAGTGGGTGAAACCGCCTGTGCCGGTCTTCACGGCGCCAATCGTCTGGCCAGCAATTCACTGATCGAGGCACTGGTTTACGCGGATTCTGCCGCCACTCAGTCCATCATGGATTTGCATGAAATGAATTTCAAAGACACACCACCAGCGCCTCTATGGGATGAAGTCGGCACCACGCATAGTGATGAACGGATCATGGTGGCCCAGAACTGGGATGAAATCCGGCGGTTCATGTGGAATTATGTTGGAATTGTGCGGACGGACAAACGACTTTCCAGGGCCAGGAGACGCATTGATATCATTCAGAATGAAATCCGGGATTACTACTGGGATTTCAAGGTGTCGTCCGACCTGATCGAACTGCGAAACATCGCCATGGTTGCCGAACTGATCATCCGATGCGCCATGCATCGCAAGGAAAGCAGGGGCCTCCATTTCAACCTCGAGTATCCGGCCAGAGACGACATTCGCTGGCAAAAGGATACGGTTATTCGCAGACCGCTTCTCACCTGACCCCATTGACAACGCGGGTTTGTGCATTACCGTTTTGAATCAATCATCAACTGGTTCCAGACAATTCTCGGCGCGCACAACATATTGATATTGTTTTTCGTATCATATGTTGCCATGCGGCCAAAAACCGGAATTCTGATAGATTGCATCATGCTGCAAAAAATGGATTAAGGCTTCGGGCTGTCCGGATTGTATCAAAACGGCTCTATTCAGGATTCAACTTTTCCCACAGACTTCAACAGGATGATTTTGGCAAGGCAACAGGAAGGGATTGTATTTTTTCCGGTACCCCGACGGATTGCCCGCCCAAAACCATAATCCTGAAGTCTATATAACATGGTTCAGGTCATTTACAATGGTGAGTAAACGGGATTATTATGAGGTACTGGGTGTCCAGCGCAATGCTTCGGACACAGAAATCAAATCGGCCTATCGAAAATTGGCCATTGCCCATCATCCGGACAAAAACCCGGGCAACAAAGAGGCCGAAGACAAATTCAAGGAAGCCGCTGAAGCCTATGAAGTCCTTCGGGACCCGCAAAAGCGCCAGATTTATGACCAGTATGGTCATCAGGGTCTTGAAGGCGCCGGATTTTCCGGATTCAGGGGCTTTGAGGATATTTTTTCCAGCTTTGGCGGCATTTTTGAGGATCTGTTCGGGTTTGGGGGAACGGGAAGATCCCGAAGTCGAAGCCAGCGGGGAAATGATCTTCGCTACGATTTGAATCTGACGTTTCTGCAGGCGGTATTCGGCGCGGAAACCGAGCTGGATATCGAAAAAACCGCCATCTGCCCCCAATGCAATGGCAGCGCCTGTCAACCCGGAACCTATCCCGAAACATGCAGACATTGTGGTGGCTCTGGAGAGGTTTCCAGAAGTCAGGGTTTTTTTACCGTCAGAACCCCGTGTCCGATATGCCGGGGTACAGGCCAGGTCATTGCCACCCCCTGCAAGGAATGCAGCGGAAATGGCCGGGTCGTCATTCAGAAGAAAGTTTCGGTCAAAATTCCGGCGGGTGTCGATAATGGTTCCCGGCTGCGGCTGACCGGAGAAGGTGAGGCCGGTTCATACAATGGCCCGCCTGGTGATCTGTATGTATTCATTTCCGTAGAACCGCACGAACAGTTTCAACGCAGCAATACGGATATCGTCTATCGGGCGCAGATATCCTTTGTACAGGCCGCACTGGGTGAAGAAATCACGGTTCCGACCCTTCAGGCTGAAAAACATATCAAAATTCCCAAAGGCGCCCAACCCGGTGAGCTGTTCAGACTGCACGGCGAAGGCATTCCATCACTCAAAACCGGAAAACGCGGCGATCAGATTGTTCAGTTTGATATTCGAACCCCCACCGGTTTGTCCAAAAAGCAGGAAGATCTGCTCAGGGAATACAAGCGCCTTGAATCCGGCAAGCTGACCACCAAGTTGAAGAATATTTTGAAAGGAAATGTCGCATGACGGTATTGGCCATAACCAGACAATTATTTCAAGACAGGATTGCAGCCCATGTTTGAACTCAAGGTGATTTCCCAGTTTGCCGCCGCCCATCGACTGAAGATGGTGGATATAAAATGTGAAAATCTTCATGGACACAACTGGAAGGTAGAGGTTTGTGTGGAAGGAAAGCGGTTGAACCCTGCCGGGGTTCTGATTGACTTTGGTGAATTGAAACAGCATGTCAAACATATCATGGAAGAACTGGACCACAAATTCCTGAATGACATTGGCATGTTCAACGATCAGTTTCCACCATCATCCGAAAATATCGCCTTTTATATCGCCGGACGGCTTCAGCGCCTGATCGATGATTCGGATGTCAGGGTTTCCCGGGTCACCACATGGGAATCCGATTCTGCCAGCGCTACCTATATTCCCTGATCTTTCCCGCATGCGATATATCCCTTTCCGGATAAAGATTTTGGATGCGTTACCAGTCGGTGATGGACGAGACAGGGCCTGTTCCATTTTGTAGAGACAAGGCATGCCTTGTCTCTACCGGCCGACCGCTCGACCGTGAAGGCCCGGAGGGACACCTAAATTATGACCGACTTATGTCCAAAAACCGGATGCTCACCGTTCATCGATGAAAATCAGCGGGTCAACCTGAAAATGGATATGACCAAAATTTTCAAACGTGACATCCGTGAACGGCAGTCCCATTTTCTCCCGAATCCGGTTAAAAAGCGCCAGATAATTGGACGAAATGCGTTTTTCCCACTCAAGACCCAAAATTTGCGCACAGTTTCGTATGTCAGTCTTTTGGCCCTCGATTTCGATAAATGTTCCAAAAGGCATTTGATCCAGACATAACAGGGTGTTGTTCAGATCAAAGGTTTCCCGCCATTTTTCATATCGCTGAACCGGCCGGTATCCCAGTTCATTCAATATGGCCATCATCGTATCCGCATCGCTGACCGTCACCTCCCGTTCGGTAAACACCTTGAAGCGCTCTGTGTCAACCGGCAGTGGTGATTTATGGGTCAGTGTCGCCAGACCATTGTTTTCCTGCCTCAGCCGCAACAGGGACCGGTTTTTCATGAGCGTGCCGTTGCCGTCATCGAACCGGATATTGTTCTCAAAGGTTTTGCCCTTTTGAGCCGCACCGGAATCAATGATCCGATCCCGCATGACATGGATATCCCTGACCCAAAACTTTACCTCGATTTCCAGTGAGTCCGGATTGTGCTGATCGGATTGCATGTTGTTTCCTCCTGATACTGTCAGATTCGGTATCGGCGTCATCCTTCACCCTTGAACAACCTTCCCCCGTCATCGTCAAAGAGACGCCTGAAAATGGAAAATTATGGATAAGGCATTGCCGGAATCGCCATATTCATGTATTTTTATCGACAATCGACGACTGCATATATATATAGTGTTTGAACGAAA
>DFZE01000023.1:0-23762 GCA_002382065.1 Desulfobacteraceae bacterium UBA4064 | reverse complement strand
AGGGTTTCCGTTCAGGCGCTATCTACACAGTTTAACCAATATTAATCTGGCATCATACCAGAAGATTGAATTAACGACCATGGATTATCGTTTTGTCATCGGCATTGATCTGGGCACCACCAACTGTGCCGTATATTCAGTGGACCTGTCTTCTGAAAACGCATCGGCAAAGCAGATCCGGCTTTTCAAAATTCCCCAGTTGTCCGGGCCAGGTGAAATCAACCGGTTATCTGTTCTTCCGTCTTTTGGTTATATCGCGGGTGACTATGACATTCAGAAGGAATCGCTTCGAATGCCCTGGACCGAAGACGCCGGTTCCGATCTTTTCGTTGGTGCATTTGCCCGGGATCATGGCGCCAAGATTCCGTCAAGGCTGATTTCGTCGGCCAAAAGCTGGTTGTGTCACGGCAATGTGGATCGACAGGCCAAAATTCTGCCCTGGGGAGCCGGAAAAGATATTGCCAAAATATCGCCGGTTCAGGCCACGGCAGCCTATCTGAATCACATCCGGAAAGCATGGAACCATACCCGGGGTGATGATGAATCGCAATATCTGGAAAATCAGTTTATTGTTCTGACCGTACCGGCCTCATTTGATGAATCCGCACGGGAACTGACCCTGGAGGCCGCCACCCTGGCCGGGCTGTCCCATATTACACTCCTGGAAGAACCCCTTGCCGCATTTTACAGTTTTCTGATCCGCCATGAAACAGACTGGCATCACCAGGTCCATCCAAACGAACTGATACTGGTCTGCGATGTGGGCGGGGGGACCACGGATTTTTCCCTGATTACCCTTCAGGAAGTGGATGGCAGCCCCCGGTTCGAGCGTATCGCTGTCGGCGATCATCTCATCCTGGGCGGAGACAATGTGGATCTGACCCTGGCCAGATGGGTGGAAAGCCAGGTCGGGAAATCGGCGGCATCACTCTCCGGAGACCGGTGGAAGACCCTGTGCCATCAGTGCCGGCAGGCCAAGGAAATCATTCTCAATGGCGAGGTGGCATCCAAAAAAATCACCCTGATGGGGTCCGGCAACAAGCTCATTGGCGGGACGATTTCTGCCGAGATTGGCCGCGAAATTGTTGAAAAACTGGTCATTGACGGTTTTTTTCCAACAGTGGACCGGTCTGAAATCCAGAGAAAAGCGCATCGGAAAGGCATCACGGAATTTGGTCTGCCCTATGAAATGGAACCGGCCATTACCCGGCATCTGGGCTGGTTTCTGGAAACCCATCGGGAAGATGTGTTGCAGACACTGCAAAAAGATCAGCCGTTTCCGGATTGCATTCTCTTTAACGGCGGCTCCCTCAAACCCCGGATCATTCAGGACCGGATTTGTCATGCCATCCGGCAATGGTTTGGCCGGGACAACCAATCGGTCCCACGCATTCTGGAAAATCCCGAGCCGGATCTGGCGGTTGCCATGGGGGCGGCCTATTACGGCCTGGTTCGAATGGGGCATGGGGTTCGCGTGGGAAGCGGCAGCGCCCGGTCCTATTATCTTGGCGTTGATACCGTCGCCGAAGCCGGGACGCAATCCGTAAAACAGGCCATATGCCTGATAGAACGCGGCGTGGAAGAAGGCACCCACATCCGGCTCCCGGACAAGGAATTTCGTGTCCGGGCCAACACACCGGTCGAGTTTGAGATATTCAGCTCCAGTTTCCGGTCCGGAGACCGTTGCGGCGACCTGTTGACTGTCGATGATACATTTACCCTGCTCCCCAGGCTTCAAACTGTGGTTCAATATGGTCAAAAAGGCATTCAGTCCGGTATTCCGGTTGAAATAGAGGCGGATTTCACGGAAATGGGAACACTGAGCCTGTGGTGTCATTCAAAAATCAGCCAGCACCGGTGGAAGCTTCAGTTTCAGTTGCGAAACATGACCGATCCGACCGGTGTGACGGAACAGGACGTGTTTGATATCGCGGTGATCGATGCGGCCCGGGATACCATTCAGGAGGTGTTCTCTGACAGCCGGGATTCGGGCAAGCGCATCGATGGGCTTGCCCGGAAAATCGCGGAGCTGGTGGATCGGCCCAAGGAAAAATGGCCCCTGAGTCTGATTCGATCGCTTGCAGATACCCTTCTGGGCCTGATCGCGGTTCGCACACAGAGCGTCAATCACGAAGCCAGATGGTTCAATCTGACCGGATTCTGCCTGAGGCCCGGTTTTGGAGACGGCTATGATCCCAACCGGATCAAACAGGTATGGAAGATTTACAAATCCGGCCCCCGGTTTGCCAATCAGCCCCAGGTCCGGTCCGAATGGTGGATTCTGTGGCGAAGAATTGGCGCCGGACTGACGGCCGGTCAGCAGAGACAGTTCATGCAGGATATCAGTTCAACGCTGCTTTCCGGAAAAAATGTCAAATCCAGAATCAGTGCGTCCGAACGTCTGGAAATATGGATGGCAGCGGCCAATCTGGAACGCCTGTCACCCACGGACAAGGTCAAGCTGGGCCGGGCACTGCTGGCTGAAATTCTGTCCGGAAAAGCCAAAACCCAGCATGTATGGGCCATTTCCCGAATTGGTGCGCGCGAGCTTTTTTATGGCACGGCGGATCGGACCATCCCTCAGCAGGAAGCCGGTGACTGGATTGAACGGCTGATTTCGGTCAACTGGCCCGATCCGGCTCCGGTAATTGCAGCCGTCACGCAACTGGCCAGAAAAACCGGAGACCGGACGCGGGATATCGACCCATCACGGATTTCCCGGATAACGGATTGGCTCTCGTCTGTCAATGCCCCACCCGATCGGATTCAGATGATTATCGAGGTCATGCCGGTTGAAAAGCAGGATGCCGGTGTCATTTTTGGCGAATCCCTGCCATCCGGTCTGATTCTGGAAAATATCGGTGAGGCGTCAGGGGAGGAAGACTGATGGCGCCACCCTGTTGCATTCGTCATCCCTGAAACGCTCGAGCAGCGCCACCGATTCGATATGAAACGTGTGCGGAAACATGTCAACCGGCTGAACCTCAACCACGTGATACGCGGTTTTCAGCTCCAGCAAATCCCGGGCCAACGTGGCCGGATTACAGGATACATAGACAATTCTTTCAGGCGCCATGTCCTGTACCTGTTTGAGCACATCCGGATGCATGCCGTTTCGGGGTGGATCGATGATGACCACATCCGGGCGAATGGCAATCTCTGACAGGGTCTTCCGGACATCTCCGGCAATAAATCGGCAGTTGGTGATGCGGTTTCTGGCCGCATTTTTCATGGCGTCCCGGATCGCGGCTTCCACCAGTTCCAGCCCGACAACCACGGCAGCGGTCCGGGCCAGATACAGGGAGATGGTTCCGGTTCCGGAATACAGATCCAGAACAGTTTCGGTTCCGGTCAGTGCCGCATACCGGGCCACAATGCCATAAAGTGTTTCCGCCCCGCGGCTATTGGTCTGAAAAAATGAATTGGCCGATATATCAAATTCCAGATCATCAATCCGGTCCCGGATGACGGGCTCGCCATGCAGCAGGTGCTCGGATTCACCAAATGAAATTCCGGCTTTTTTGGCCGTGATGTTGTTGACCATGCATGTGATCGATTCATGCCGACGATGGAGCAAATCGGCCAGTGGCTGAAGATGCCCGCGACCCGGGCCGGACGTGACAATGTTGACCATCCACTGATTGCGGAACAGGGAGTGCCGCAGCATGATAAACCGCCAGAACCCCTCGTGGGTTCGCTGATTGTACACCGGCAGAGAATCGGCCTGAACATATTCCCGGATATCCCGGTAAATCAGATTGCCTGCGTCCGGAAACAGCAGGCACTGTTCAATATCGATGACCTTGAAATACACCTCCGGCGCATGAAACCCGATGGCGGGTTCGCCCATCGGCCGGGTCCGATCTTCACCCGGATACTGCCATTTGAATGGCGAGCAGGTGAACTCCACCTTGTTGCGATATCCAAAAATTTGTTCGGATGGAATGGTGGGAAGCACCCGGACATCCGGCATCAATCCGATGTGCGCAATGGACTCCTGAACATGCTGACGCTTGTATTCCAGTTGGGCGGAATACGCCAGACACTGCCAACTGCATCCGCCACATACCCCGCTGTAGGGGCATGGGGCGGAAACCCGAAGTGGCGATGGCGTGATGCGCTCCAGTACCCGGGCCTCGGCAAAACTTTTTTTTCTTCTGCTGATTTGAATCCGGACCCGGTCCATGGGAACCGCATCCCGGACAAATACCGCCATGCCATCCACCCGTACCAGACCTTTGCCGCCATAGGCTGCACCGGCAATTTCCACTTCCAGAATTTCATTTTGTTTCATGGAATTTTTTGCACCGGTCGCGATTTTCAGGCGTCGGTGACGATCTCCCCGCTGATGTTGTCAACAATGACCGGGGTTTCAAAATACGTCACGGTCGGCAGGGCGCCATATTTACCAAAAATGAATTGCTTCCAGTCATCCGTATATACGCGGTCCGCATCTTCCCGCGAATGCCACAGATACATTCCGCCTCCGGTTTGGCCATCCAGAGAGAGAATGTAATATTTCCGGACAAGCCCCGACATATTTCTGTACTTGGGCGCCGTGCTCGAAAAAATCTCGCGGGCCTGTTCACGGGCCAGGGGGTGAGGCAATTTGAACTGAACGAGTGCGGTAATCATCCTGATTTTCCTTTCTGGTTTCAATCGCCCGGGATCATCCCGGCGCAGTGTTTTTCCATGATACGTAATGATTATCTTAAACGCGATAAAAAGCCATCAGTATATAGCTTTTAAGATAATGATTTTGGGAAGGCAGCAGGGAGGGGATAGGCCTTTGTTCGGCCATCCCCGACCGATAACGCGCCCAAAATTTTTATCTTGAAAGCTATAGATGACGAGTAACGCTGTATACGACAGGAGTGCATTTTTTGTCAAAGAAAATGCCGGCTTTCAAATCCGGCTGAATTGCTGTAAAAGAATCAATTCAAAAAAACAATACCATGCCGGAAAACAGAAATCAAAAGGAGGACGCCATTCAAATCCTGATTGATCACCAATGTCCGCAATGTGGCGCACCGGCAACCCTGAAAGAAACCGACCGGCTGTTTGAATGCGGGTTCTGTCGGGTCAGATCCTTTCTTTCACAGCCGAACTACTTTCGCTATGTGCTGCCCGCTTCGGGAAAGTCCGTGCAAAACGATCTGATTTATTTCCCGTACTGGCGTTACCGGGGAATGATGTACTCCTGTCTGGCCCAGGATATTCACCATCAGTTTGTGGATTTCAGTTATCAGGCATTTCCCTGCGATGCCTTTCCATCGTCTGTCGGCCTTAGAAGTCAGGCGCTCAAACTGGCATTCGCCACACCCGATATGCCGGGTCATTTTATCCGCCCCAAAGATCACGGAGCCGGTATTGGGACCATTCTTGAAACACGGTACAATAAAACCCTTCCCAAACCCATTTTTTATCAGGCATATGTCGGGGATGTCACCAGTCTGATTTATGCCCCGTTCTATATGAAACAAAAATTGATCGATGCGGTTCTCGACAGACCGGTTGGCCTGAATCAGCCGGAAGGGTTTGACCCAACCGGTTTTTCCGGCGGTAAAACCAATGCCGGAATCAATTTTCTGCCCACACTGTGTCCGGATTGTGGCCGGGACTTGGAGGGTGAGCGCTCCAGCCTGGCCCTGAACTGTCTGAATTGCCAGACCGTCTGGCATTCAGCCGGAATGCGTCTGGCAAAACTGAAATTCGGGTATATCAGGGACTCATTGCCCACCGCGTTATATCTGCCATTCTGGCGGATTCAGGCATCTGTTTCCGGAATTGGGCTGTCAACTTATGCCGATCTGGTCCGTCTGGCCAATCTCCCCAAAGTGATTCAACCCGGGTGGGAGGATATTGAATTTCGTTTCTGGTGCCCGGCCTTCAAAATTCAGCCCAGAACCCTGATGATGCTTTCCAGAAACCTGACCCTGGTTCAGCCGCAAAACGCCCTCATTTCCGAGCATCAGCCGGGCAAACGATATCCGGTCACGCTTCCGGTCAATGAGGCTGTCAAAGGCATAAAAATCAGCCTGGCCGGTTTCCTGAAACCGGTTGAAGATTATCAGCCCCTGCTGAAGGATATCGAAATCAGACCCATCCGGTATCTTCTGGTCTATATTCCCTTTGAAGCGGGTCATCACGAATGGCTGAATTCCACACTCCACATGGCAATTCAGAAAAATCAACTGGCGCTTTCCGGGAATCTGTGATGGCTGCGGGATATATGGCACCTGAAACGCCGATAGAGCCCCTCAAAAAATGATTTAAAATTTATCTCAACTGGCGTATGGTTACGGGCTGTTACCACCCCCCTGTAGCCCGTTTTGTTCATTACCGGACGACCACCCGGCAACTCATCATTATTACAAGGAGAACGTGTCATGCCTGAACTGGCATATATCAATGGCGATGTCATGCCGATCGAAAACGCCATGATTCCCATAGAGGATCGCGGCAATCAGTTTGGAGATGCTGTTTATGAGGTAATCGCCAGCCGGAATGGCCGGCTGTTTTGCATGGAAGAACATCTGAACAGACTGGAACGCTCCATGCGTGCGCTATCCCTTCCGGTCATTCCACGGGATACCATTGAACAGGCGATTCTGAATTTGTTCGGTCAGGCTCAAATACCCCGGGCCGCCCTTTACATTCAAATATCCAGAGGGGTTTCACCCAGAAACCACGGCTATCCGGAAAACCCCTGCCCCATGTTCATCATGACGATTCGTCCGGTAAAAGACATGCCGGAATCCTGCCGGACAGAAGGTGTTGGCGTGATCACGGTGCCCGATACACGATGGGGCAGATGTGATATCAAAACGGTTCAGCTTCTGCCCAATATCATGGCCAAACAGCGCGCCATTGAAAGCGGCGCTGCCGATGCCATTTTTATATCGGCTGATGGCATCGCCCGTGAAGGCACCAGCTCCAATCTTTTTGTCGTCCGGAATAACCGGCTGATCACCCATCCATTGACCCCCGAGATTCTGAGGGGAATCACCCGGATCGTCATACTGGATTTATGCAAAAGTCTGAACATTCCGGTCGAGGAGCGACGCTTCCATCAGCGGGAACTGTTTCTGGCAGACGAGGTGTTTTTTACCGGAACCATTTCAGAGGTTCTGCCCATAGTCCGGATCGATGGAAAAACCGTCGGCAATGGTCGTGTCGGCCCCATCAGCTCACGCCTGTATCAGATGCTGCTGAAGAAAATGTCCGATTGATGGTTGTCATCCATATTAAAGCGGCGGCATATAAAATGCCGCCTTACGCCGACCACGGCTGACGATGTGTTTTCACGGCAAACGCTCATGAATCATACGGGATGGATTCACCCCATCTTGAAAATGACATATACCTTTTTATTCTGAATTCTGAATTCCGACTTCTGAATTCTGTTTTTCTATTTTCACGGTAAATTATTCATAACAAGAGAATGTCGCATCAGGAGAACAACATGAATCCGTTGGCAGAAGAACTGAACCAGGCAATTACCCGGAGGAACCCTCACATTTTTGACATGCTTTCCAGTATTGGCCGAAACCTGTTTTTTCCAAAAGGTATCCTCAGCCAAAGCGCCGAAGCCAGGGAAAAAGCCCATAAACTGAATGCCACCATCGGTATTGCCACCGAAAAGGGGGGCACCATGCATTTTGATTCGGTCATGGACCCGATATCCGGAATTGCACCTGAAAAATCCCTGACCTATGCGCCATCATTTGGCCTTCCCGCGCTCAGAAAGGCCTGGCAGGAATCATTATTTGTCAAAAACCCGGGCCTGTCCGGTCAATCCGTCAGTTTGCCGGTTGTTGCCTGCGGCATCACCCATGCCATCAGCGTATTTGCGGATGTCTGGATCGATCCGGGCGATGTTGTCATTTTTCCGGACATGATGTGGGGGAATTACAATCTGATCCTGGATGTCCGGAAAGGCGCGGTCCTGAAGTATTACCCCATGTTTTCGGAACAGGGCGGATTCAATCTTGCCGGTTTTGAACAGTGTGTTCGGGCAGAAGCGGCCGCCCGAAGCAAAATAACCGTATTGCTGAATTTCCCCAACAATCCCACCGGCTATACGGTAAACGAAACCGAAGCGGCCCGAATAGCAGAAATTCTGATTTCTGTCGCAGAAAGCGGCGCCAATGTTCTGGCAGTGATGGATGACGCCTATTTCGGACTGTTTTATGAGGAGGATACCCTTAAAGAATCCCTGTTTGCCAGAATCTCCGGTAAACACCCCCGTCTTCTGGGCATTAAACTGGACGGCGCCACCAAAGAAAGCTTTGTATGGGGCTTGCGGGTTGGTTTTGTGACCTACGGTTCGGCCATTTCCGGAGACAGTCGGCCCGTGTATGAGGCTCTGGAGAAGAAAACAGCCGGCGCGGTCAGAGGATCGATTTCCAATGCATCCCATCTCAGCCAGTCCCTGGTTTTGTCATCGCTTCAGGACAGCCGGAATCCGGATGAAAAGCAGGAAAAATTCCTGATTTTGAAGAAACGCGCCAACACGGTCAAGGCGGTTCTTCAAAATCCCAAATATCAGGATGCCTGGGATGTGTATCCCTTCAATTCCGGTTATTTCATGTGTCTTCGCCTGAAAACGGTTGATGCCGAAACCCTGCGCGTTCATCTGCTGAACACCTATGGCGTGGGCCTGATATCCATCGGTTCCAAAAATCTGCGGGTGGCGTTTTCATGCCTGGAAGAGTCGGATATTGAAACCCTGTTTGATCTGGTGCTGAAGGGAATTCAGGACCTTACGCCAGGACGGTAGCCAGAGGTCAGAGATTGGAGGTCATGTGCGGCGTTGTTCTGGCAGGATGCAGACGGTCAATTTTAAACCCGATGCCAATCCGGTTTCAGATATCGAATCCGATGTTCTGGAAACGGCAGAGCCCCGGGATGCGCCAATCCGCTGTGCGGCATGTTTGAGCATCATCGCGCTGGATTCTGATCGCATTCCGATCAATGGCGCCCACATCCACACATTTGCCAATCCGCATGGCCTGGTATTTGAGATCGGCTGTTTTCAGGATGCGCCTGGCTGTCATGCAGCCGGTCTTCCCACGGATGAATTCACCTGGTTCATCGGATATTTCTGGCAGATCGCGGTTTGTCAAACCTGCCTGTCCCATCTGGGCTGGCTGTTCACGGCAAAATCCCGGGGGTTCTGGGGCCTGATTCTGGACCGGCTGATACAGGAATGAGAAAATAGAGTGACATGCCAATTCGAAACAGAATCCGCCGGAGGCGTAAATGCGTCTGAATTCGATCAAAAACAAATTGATTCTGACCGTACTGATATGTGAAGCCGTCATCATCGGCGCCCTCATCACCTATTCCACACGAACCAGTCATCAGGAATCCATATCGCTTGCCCAAAAGCATGTGGTCACTTCTGCCCGGGATCAGGCCAACAAAATCAGGGCGGAGATGACCAAAATCCTTCAGTCCACCCAGACCTTGGCCCAGGCATTTTCTGCAGTCAAGGACCCGGCATCTGTCATGAACCTGAACCGGGAATCTGCAAAAATCATTCTCAATAAAATCCTTGTCACCAACGCCTCCTTTTTTTCTGTCTATTCCATCTGGGAGCCCGATGCCTTTGACCTGATGGATGAAGCCTTTACCAATTTGCCCGGACATGATGCTTCCGGCCGATTCATTCCGTACTGGCGCCGGGGCACATCCGGCAAAATCAGTCTGGAGCCGGCGCGGGACTATGAATCCCACGACAAGGGGGATTACTACATTATCCCGCGTCAGACCGGCAAAGAAGCCGTCATCCCACCTTATGAATACACAATTGGAAACCAGAAGATGCTGTTGATGTCCCTGGTGTCGCCGATTATTTTTGAAAACCGTTTTTTTGGCGTTGTGGGTGTTGACATTCCGGTTCAATGGTTGAATTCCATGCTGGATATCTGGAATTTGTATGGCAACAGAAGTGACATGGCCGTCATAGCCCCCAACGGCATGATTGCGGCTGCCATTGGCCGAAACAACGAAGGGGTGAAACCGTTTTCGAGCATTTATCCGGACCTGACAGACCGGCTTCCCAAAATGCGGGCCGGCCTGGAAATGGCCACCATGACCGGAAACGATCTGGTCATATTTTCCCCCTTTTCAGTTGGCTATTCCAGCGAGTCCTGGGCGGTTATGATATCCATTCCCAAATCTGTCATTCTGGCCGATGCCACATCCAAAATGTGGAAACAGATTTTAATCAGCAGTGTTCTGGCGCTCAGTGCGGTATTGATCATTTCCCTGTTTATCACCCGGTTTTTAAAACCGCTTTCCGCCATCACCCGGGCTTCGGAAAAGGTGGCGCTGGGACATATCGAACTGGAGACCATCAAAACCAGCAATGATGAAATTGGTTTGATGTATCAGAGTTTCAGACGGATGATCCAATCCCTTCAAACCATTTCCGATGCGATCAGGTCAATCGCCGTTGGCGACTTCAGCCAAAAGATTGAGCTGAGAAGCCCGGAAGATGTTCTGGGGAAAGCCGTCAATCTGATGGTGGATAATATCCGTAAAATTGTAACCCAGTTGAACCGGATTGCCGAAGGCAGTCTGGCGGCAAAAATCCAGCCGTTTTCCGACCGGGACCAACTGGGTACCGCACTGCATGACATGACCGAATCCCTCAAGGTGATACGGGAGAGGAACGATCGCCAGAATGCCATCAAAACCGGCCAGATGGAACTGAACAATGCCATGCGCGGCGACCAGGATGTCACCACCCGGGCCAACCGCATCATTACGTTTCTGTGTCAATATCTGAAAGCCCGGATCGGCGCATTTTATATCCATGACAAGGATGCGGATGTTCTTCAGTTGACAGGAACCTATGCCTATCAGAAGCGAAAACAGCTTTCCAATGAATTCAAAAAAGGAGAGGGCCTTGTCGGACAGGCCATGCTGGAGAATCAGATCATACAGATATCCGATATTCCGGAGGATTACGTTCATATCAGCTCCGGTCTGGGACACAGTGCCCCCAGCAACATGGTTGTGGTTCCCCTGTCTCTGGAAAATGCCATCAAAGGCGTGATTGAACTGGGGTCGTTTCATGAATTTTCACCGGAGGACATTCAGTTTCTGGAAGAAGCGGCTGTCAGCATTGCCATTGCCATCAACTCGGCACAGACCCGGTCAAAAATGTCCATTCTGCTCGAACAAACCCGAAATCAGGCCCGGCAGTTGACCGAGCAGCAAAATGAACTGCGGCACTCCAACCGGGAACTGGAGGAACAGACAACGGCGCTGAAGCTTTCCGAATCCCGGCTTCAGGCCCAGCAGGATGAGTTGCGGCAGGCCAACGAAGAGCTTCAGGAACAGACCCAGATGCTGGAAGAGCAGAAAGAGGATATTCAGAAGAAAAATCTCGAGCTGGAAATGGCTGCCAGGCTGATCGAAGAAAAAGCCGTGGCGCTGGAAAAAACCAGCCGGTACAAATCGGAGTTTCTGGCCAATATGTCCCATGAACTCAGAACCCCGTTAAACAGCATCCTGCTGCTCTCCAGACTGATCTCCGACAACCGGGACAATAATCTGACAGACAAACAGATCGAATTTGCCCGAACCATTCATTCATCCGGAACCGATCTCCTGAATCTGATCAATGAGGTTCTGGATCTGTCAAAGATAGAAGCCGGAAAAATGGATCTTCATCTGGAAGAAATCCCATTGAAGGATATCGCCGCATTCATTCATAGGGGATTTGATCCCATTGCGCAAAACAGGGAGCTGGCTTTTTCCGTTACGCTGGAAGACCGATTGCCGGAAAAACTGATATCAGACCGGCAACGGATCGAGCAGATTCTGAAAAACTTTTTATCCAATGCCTTCAAGTTCACCCCAAAAGGCCGCATCTCGCTTCATATCCATCGGCCCATGGACATGAATCTGTCCAATATCGGTCTCAAACCGGGTCAGTCCATTGCATTTTCCGTATCCGATACCGGTATCGGGATTCCGTCTGACAAGCAGGCGCAGGTGTTTGAAGCATTTAAACAGGCGGATGGTTCAACCAGCCGGAAATATGGCGGAACCGGGCTTGGGCTGTCCATTTCCCTGGAGCTGGCCCGATTTTTGGGAGGCGAGATTCAACTGAACAGTCAGGAAGGAAAGGGCAGCACCTTTACGCTGATTCTGCCGGAATTCCTGCCCGGAAACAGCCGGGCATCAGAACCGGAAACATTCAAACCCGATTCCAAAATGGTTTCGGAACAGAGCAGAAACCCGGATGACAGAACCGGAATGGATGAAAAAGAATCTGCTTCCCTCCGAACCCCGGGCATCGATGATATTATGGATGATCGAAAAAATCTGGAGTCCCATGACCGGAAAATGCTGATTATCGAGGATGATCCCCATTTTTCAAAAATTCTCTGTGATCTGTCCCGTGAACACGGGTATAAAATTCTGGTGGCCGGGGATGGTGAAACCGGGCTTCATTTTGCGGATTACTATAAACCGGATGCCATCATCCTGGATGTCAATCTGCCGGGAATGGACGGCTGGGCTGTTCTGGATCGTTTGAAAAGCAACAGCGACACCCGACATATTCCGGTTCATTTCATCTCTGCCAGCGACCGGCCCCTGAATGCCCTCAAAATGGGCGCCATCGGCTATTTGACCAAACCGGTCAGCATGGAAGAGATGGAGCGGGTCTATTCCCGAATCGAGAATACATTGTCCCGACCGGTAAAGAATCTTCTGATTGTTGAAGATGATCCGACTCAGGCCAAGGCAGTCCATTCGCTTCTGGAGGGCGCCGATGTGCATATCGTCATGGTATCCACCGGAGAAAAAGCCAGTGAATTGCTGCACTCCCAAACATTTGACTGCATGATTCTGGATATCGGTCTGCCCGACATGTCCGGAATGGATCTTTTGAAGGCCATTCGGAACGAGGAACATCTGAAAAACATGCCGGTGATCATTTATACCGGCAAGGACATGACCCGTGATGAGCAGGCCATCATCCAGGAATATGCCGATACCATCATTCTGAAAGATGTCCGGTCACCCGAAAAACTTCTGGATGAAACATCGCTGTTTCTGCACCGGATGGAGGCTGATCTGCCGTCGGAAAAGAAGATGATTCTCAACCGGATTCATGATCGGGAATCCATATTCCGGGACAAAACCATCCTTCTGGTGGATGATGACATGCGAAATGTATATGCCATAAAAAGCATACTTGAAGAAAAAGGCATGACGGTGATCGTAGGCAAAAATGGCCAGGAAGGCATCGACCGGCTGGCAACTTATCCCGATATCGATCTGGTTCTGATGGATATCATGATGCCGGTGATGGATGGGTATGAGGCCATGAAAAAAATCCGGGCCCAAAAGGCCCACGACCGGTTGCCCATCATTGCACTGACGGCCAAGGCCATGAAGGGGGATCGCAGCCTGTGCATCGAAGCCGGCGCCAATGACTATCTGGCCAAACCCTTTGACACGGACAAACTGCTATCCATGTTGCGGGTGTGGTTGTATTGAGATAGGCTGAAGGCTAAAGGCTGAAGACTGAAGGATAAAGGATAAAAATCGGGATTTTTTGCTCATCCTTCCTGTCGTTAGTGTCCTTTAAATCCCTTATGTCCTTTTTGCCATTTTTGTCTTTATGGGGAAAATCATCAATTGGAAATTACTGCAGAAACCGAACATATCGAAATCCGGCTCCTGCTGGAAGCCATTTACCTGAAATATGGATATGATTTTCGAAGCTATGCCGAAGCATCCATCAGCCGCCGCATCAAGCGGAACATGAGACTGAACGGATGTCCCCATATTTCGGAACTTCAGCACCGGATTCTCCATGATGCCCGCGCATTTCAACAACTCATGACCGATCTGTCAGTCAGTGTCACCGAGATGTTTCGGAACCCCGATTTTTATCAGTCGCTTCGGCAGCAGATTGTGCCCGGGCTGTTACAGATTCCATTTGTCAAAATCTGGTGCGCCGGATGCGCATCCGGAGAAGAAGTCTATTCGTTGGCCATTTTGTTGAAAGAAGAAGGTGTGACGCAACAACTTCAGATTTATGCCACGGATATCAATGAATCAGCGCTCCAGATTGCCGAAAAAGGGATTTATCCCCTTGACAAAGTGAAAGAATATACCTCAAATTATCACAGGATAAATGGTCGTGGCGATTTTGTCGATTACTATACGGCGTTGTATGACAATGCCGTGATGCGCTCGGGGTTGAAAAGAAATATCACCTTTGCACATCATAACATGGTGACAGACGGGTCTTTTGGCGAAATGAATCTGATTCTGTGCCGGAATGTGATGATCTATTTCAACCGGGATCTTCAGAACCGGGTGTTTCAATTGTTTTGCGATAGTCTGATCCCCGGCGGATTTCTGTGCCTGGGCTCCAGGGAAACCATTCAATATGCCAACTGTGCCAATCAGTTTGATCCGGTGAATGTCCATGAAAAAATCTATCGCAAAAAATTTCCTTGCCCTGGACTATGAGGCCATTGTGATGGGTGTTTCAGCAGGCGGGTTTCAGGCGTTGACAATCCTGTTGCCCTGTTTGCCCAAAAATTTCAGCCTGCCTGTACTCATTGTTCAGCACACGATTCCGAATGCCGATGATTTTTTCCCGGGATATCTGAGTCAAAAAGCCCATGTACCGGTCAGGCATGCTGTGGACAAGGAACCGGTTATGCCGGGAATTGTCTATCTGGCGCCACCGGATTATCACCTCATGGTGGAATATGACCGGACCCTGTCGTTATCTGTCGATGACCCTGTCAATTTTGCCAGACCATCCATCGATGTTCTGTTTGAAACAGCCGCTGCCGTTTATGGACCCCATCTGGTGGGTGTCATTTTGACCGGTGCAAGTGCCGATGGCAGCCTGGGGCTGAAAGCGGTCAAGGATGCCGGCGGACTGGCCATCGTGCAGCACCCCCGGACCGCCGAAGTGGACTTCATGCCCAAATCCGCCATTCGGACCGTTGAAGTGGATGCCATTTTGCCGCTAAAGGCTATTGGAAAAATGCTGGCCCGTCTGGCAGACTGATGGAGCGAATCCCGTGACCGAAACCGAAAAAATCAATCTGTTAATCGTTGATGACCAACCGGCCAACCTGCTGGCACTGGAAAGCCTGCTGGAGCTTCCGGATGTTCAGATCATGAAGGCATCATCCGGAAACGAAGCGTTGGGCATCATGCTGGAGCACGATGTTGCATTGACCCTGATGGATGTCCAGATGCCGGAAATGGACGGATTTGAAACCGCAGAAGTCATGCGGCAGAGCAGCAGAACCCGAAATATTCCAATCATTTTTGTCACGGCCATCAACAAGGATCAGAACCATATTTTCAAAGGCTATGATGCCGGCGCAGTGGATTATATGTTCAAGCCCCTGGACCCCCATATCCTCACAAGCAAGGTGAATGTATTTCTGGAACTGCACCGGAACCGGAAATCCATCGAAAAATCCGCGTATGAACTCCGTAATCTGGTCGAGGGTCTGCAGCAGGCCAACAAGAAAATCATCGAGCAACAGCGCGCGGTCATCGAGGAAGAACGCCTCAAGCTTCTGCTCCAGATGGCCGGTGCAACCGCCCATGAACTGAATCAGCCGCTGATGGGTCTTCTGGGCGCCATCGAACTGATCCGTCTGGACCGGAACAACACCCAAAGACTGGACAGCCATCTCAACCGGATCGAGGAATCCGGGAAGAAGATATCCATCATTGTCAAAAAAATTCAGGGAATGAAATTTCTGGAAACCGCCTATGGCGACTCCGGGGCAGGCCTGAGTGGTGACCGGGACCGGAAACTGGCCATTGTCTCTGTCGAGACCTCGGAAACCGATTTCAGCGTCATTCATGACCTGCTCTCCAAAAATTTGAATGTTGCCGTGACGCGAACCGACTCCATCGCGGACACACTGACGCACATCCGTCAGTCGTTCTGTGATCTGATGGTCATCGATTATTTTTTGAAAGATGGCAACGGACTGGATCTGATCACACAGTTGAATGAAATCCGGCCGGATATTCCGGTCATCATGATAACGGGAAAAGGGGATGAGCATATTGCCACACTGGCCCTTCAATCCGGCGCATATGACTACCTGACCAAGGAACGTCTGACCGAAACCAGCCTGACCCATGCCATTCAAAATGCCCTCAACAAGGCGCGAATGAAGAAAGAAGCCCATCAAGCCATGAAAAAAATGGCCGAAATGACCATTCGGGATGCCCTGACCGGACTGTATAACAGAAGATTTTTTTCCGAAGCACTGGATCGGGAAATGGCACGCGCCGTTCGAAACCGCACCGATCTGGTGCTCTGCATCCTGGATCTGGATTTTTTCAAGCAGATCAATGACACCCTGGGCCATCAGGCCGGTGATATGGTTCTGTCCCGCCTTGGCCGAATGCTCAAAGACTGGATTCGACAGACGGATATTCCCTGCCGGTATGGCGGAGAGGAATTTGCGGTCATTCTGACAGACACCGATATTGACCATGCCGTCGGCGTTTGTGAACGGTTCCGGCGTATGCTGGCGGAGGATCAATTTCAGTATCAGGAAAAATCATTTCAGATTACAATCAGTATCGGCATTTCCTCCCTGATCAATCTGGAAAAGCCAACATCGGAAAATATCATTCAGACAGCGGATCAGGCCCTGTATCAGGCCAAGGCTGCCGGCAGGAACCGGGTAATGGTTCATGCCCCGGGAGACGTGAAACATGGATGACCGATTCTTTGAAAAGCCAATCCTGAACTCGCCATATAGACTGAGCCAAGCAAAATAAAATCGAAAACTCAAGGACATTCAGAATTGACACTATCCGATTTGAAAAAGACGGAAAAACCTGAACAGTTATATTGGAACAGGGGCATCAGATCATCTGCCCGATTTCCTGAAACATTTTCTCGATGCGTTTCCGGCTGACCGGGATCGCGGTCCCCAATTCCTGGGCAAAACAGGAGACCCGGTATTCCTCGATGCTCCAGAAAATATTTTCCAGGGCCGCCTGTTTTTCCGCGGACAGATGGCTGGCTGACTGCCGGGTCAGCCGTTCAGACAATTCCTGAAGCTCATGATCTTTGGCCCTGTCCTTTTCAAAATCCAGCCAGGCCCGCTCTGCCCGGACACCGACTGCCCGAACATATCGGGGGATTTGTTTCAGCCGCGCCATCGGATACCGTGTCAAAAAATCATTGGGTACCAGTTGGTCAATCTGATTGCGCAGGCTGGCCAGAAAATTATTGGAGACCGGATTGCTGGCCAGATTTTTTTTCAGGCCATCGATCCGGTCACGGGCCTCCTGACATGCCTCCAGAATCTGGATGCTGACCGCCCGCAACGCCCCGGCAGTTTTGATCATGACGGGAAATGTTTCTTCCGCATGACAGCGAAATTCGGCCCGGGTCCGGATGTTTCGTTTGAACAGCAAGTGTACCACGCCATCATACAGATTTTTTTCCAGTTGACGCTTTTGAATGGTCCGGTTGACCAGCGGCAGGATGTGGACGGGTATCTCCAGGGATTTTTTCAAAAAACTGAATTCCCGCGCATACGCCCGCTCATACAGGACCGCCACAGCCGGTTGATGTGCCGAATCCGCCTGAATCCGGTCTTCAAACAGTCTCAGATCGATGGATGAATCATTTCCGGACTGGCATGACAGTCCGGGATACAGGGTCCACTTCATGCCGCTTTTATCCGTGACATCGATATGTTCCGCCAGATCGTCAAAATCCCATGCCGTCAGGTCTTTTTTTTCAACAGATTTTCGTATCGACTGAAGCGTGGCCGAATCGATGGCGGATTGAATCGGCTGCCCCATGATGGAGGTATCCCGTCCGCTGATCAACACATCCCCGCCAGGGCCGGTTATTTCGATCCGGGTTTTCAGATAATCCGGAAGACTGTCTTCCGACCATTCCGATGCCGGAATATTTATGCCAAAGCGCTGCAGGATAAACCGGCTGAGTGCGGTAAACAGGGCGCCTGTCTGATGCGGCAAATCGGCTGCAATGATATCCACGGTTCTGGATATCGGCAGCAGTTGTTTCCGGTAGGCTTTGGGAAGGGATTTGATCAGGGCCTCGACTTTTGCCCGAAAAAACCCCGGCACCATCCAGTCCATGGACTCTTGTGGAATCCGGGCCACATCCGCACAACTGATGGGGATTGTCAGTCCATCGTTTGAACAGCCCGGATCGAATTCATACCGGCAGGTCAATGTGGCATTTCCCAATTGAATGGAACTGGGAAAAAGCGTCTGAAGATCATCATCCGGTGAATAATTCATCAGGTCGGATTTTCCCATGTGCAGGAAATCCTCATTTCCGGCCTGCCGAATCAGCCGTTGAAGGCTGCGAATGTCATAAACACCGTTCAACCGGTCCCGGTAAAACGTTTCGATATCGGCTTCGCTGACCAGAATATCCCGGCGCCTGAGCCGGTTTTCCATATCCCGGATTTCATCCATCAGGCTGGCATTGGCCGCCATGAACGCAAATTTCTGACGGATATCGCCTTCGATCAGCGCACTGCGGATAAAAATTTCCGATGCGTGGGCCGGTTTGATTCGTCCATAGGATACCGGCCGTTCCGAAATGACCGTCAGGCCGAACAGGCTGACCTGTTCCATTGCCACAACCTCTCCCCGGTTGCGTTCCCAGTGCGGATGCAGCCACGCATACCGGCACAGATTTTTCCCCAGATCCTCTATCCATCTGTTGTCAATCCGGGCCGTGACACGGGCAAATACCCGTGAGGTTTCCACCATTTCAGCCGCCACAATCCAGGGTCCGCCCCGATTGAACAGCGTGGAACCGGGAAAAATCATGACATCCCGGTCCCGTGCAGCCCGATACATGTTTTTTTCTTTTTGAAGGGCAATATTGGATAAAAATCCACTGAGAATGGACCGGTGAATGGCCCGGTATTTGGGGCTGAACACGTCGGTTTTTGAAGGACGGGCCACCGTGTCAGGTGATTCAACCGTTGCGGCAGGCAGACCACCCAATCCGGATTCATCCATCATGTCAGTTAGTTGGGAATGAATATCCCGCCACTCCCGCATTCGCTTGAACGACAGGAAATGTTTGATACAGAATCGCTTCATCCGGTTGGCCGTTTTTTCAGTCTCCAGTGTCTCATGATAGCGGTTCCAGATATTCAGAAGCGTTGAAAAATCCGAAAACGGTTCCATGAATGTCCGGTGACAGGCGTCGGCTTCAACCGCTTTTTCCAGTGGGCGTTCCCGCGGGTCTGCAATGCTGAGGGCTGCCGCGATGATCAGCATGTCTTTCAGGCAGTCTTCCTTGTGTGCATGGAGCAGCATCCGGGACAACCGGGGATCGATGGGAATCCGGGACATGGTCCTGCCGTCATGGGTCAAAACCCAGGGGCCGGTGGATTTCCCCCCGGGTTTTCCGGTTGCAGGCGTGATGGCCTCGAGTTCCCGAAGCAGCTCATACCCATCGGCAATACTTTTGGATTCCGGTCTGTCGATAAACGGGAACTCGGTAATATCGCCCAGCTTGAGGGCCAGCATCCGCAAAATGACATCCGCCAGATTGGCCCGAAGAATTTCGGGTTTTGTATAGAGGGGTCTGCCCGAATAATCGTCTTCGGAAAACAGCCGGATACAGACGCCGTTTTCGGTGCGACCACACCGGCCTTTTCGTTGATCCGCACTGCTTCGGGAAATGGGCCGGATCATCAGGGATGTGGTTCTGGATCGGGGACTGTATTGGGAAATCCGCGCCAGACCGGTATCAATCACATATCGAATTCCGGGAATGGTCAGCGATGTTTCGGCGATGTTGGTGGCCACAATAATTTTTCTGCCGGCCGACGGCATGAACACCCGCTTCTGTTCGGCGGCAGAGAGCCTGGCAAAAAGGGGAAGAACCGTTGTGGATCGTAAATTTCTGCCCTTGATCAGTTCACGGGTCTCCCGAATGTCCTGCTCGGATGGCATAAAAATCAAAATGTCCCCAAACGGACCGTTTTTCTGAATATCGGAAACCGCATCCACGGCCAGTTCCACAAACGTGACATCCCCGGCGTCTTCGCCATCTTTTGAAACCGGCGCCGGCGGCAGGTAACGCACGTCCACCGGATACATCCGGCCGGACACCGCAATAATCGGCGCGTTGTCAAAGGCAGCAGAAAACCGCTGCGTATCGAGGGTGGCCGATGTAATGATGAGCCTGAGGTTTTTTCTGCAATCCAGAAGCCGCCGAAGATAGCCCAGAATGAAATCGATATTCAGGCTGCGTTCATGAGCCTCATCCACAATCAGGGTGTCATATTGTCTGAGAAGTGGATCGGAGAGGGTTTCTGCCAGAAGAATGCCGTCTGTCATGATTTTGATGCGGGTTTTGGGGCTGATCCGGTCCGTGAAACGGATTTTATATCCGACCGTGGACCCGATTTCCTCCCCCATTTCTTCGGCAATCCGATTGGCCACGGACATGGCGGCAATGCGTCTGGGCTGGGTGCAGCCAATCCGGCCGGTGACGCCCCGACCCGCTTCCAGGCAAAATTTGGGTAGTTGGGTGGTTTTGCCGGAACCGGTGTCACCCGAGACAATCAGAACCCGATTGCCGGCAATGGCCCGAACAATATCGTCTTTGCAGGCCGTGATGGGCAGGTCGGGATCATACTTCAGGCTGTGTGGTGTTTGTAAATGGGTGCGGGGAGTGTGAGACATCAATCCTTGAAATTCTGAAACGGGATACAGGATACCGGCAGTCCGGAAGTCATAAAGAGGCGCGAAAACCCGACCCTCCCCCGGAGGAGAGGGCGTTTGAAAAATAACCATTGATGGTTGAATGCAATCTAATCCACCTGAGCTTCCGGTATGTCATTGTTTTCCGGTGTCGTGCCTGCCTCAACAGCCGCCGGCGTTTTTTTCTTTCGTCGTCTTCTGCGTTTTTTGGGCGCAGATGGCGTCGCTGTTTCTGCGGGTGTGGACACATCACTTACCGGAACCGATTCCGGTAGAGCCGTTACAGCATCGGAAACCGTGACGGCCTGTTCCGGTTCCGCTTCAAAAATATCGGTCGCATCCAGATCAAGTTCGGTTTCAAGTTCAATATCGGACTGGGGCCCAAAACCAAAAAATGCACCCGGAAAATAATCTTTTCCACGGGGAATGGTAAACTTGAAGGATGGCGCCGATGGGGCATGATATTCCACAGACTTTCCCCGGGCCGGTTTTTTCCGGGGCGGTCTGCCATCTTTCTTGGGAGGACGTTTTTCCCGTTCAATACGGATTGGGCCGGCCTTGTCTTCTTTGAACCAGTCATCCTGAGCCCATGCGACCGGAATTTTGGCATTCAGCAATGCCTCAATCTGTTCCAGATGAAACACGTAGGTTTCGCAGGCCAGAGAAATGGCTTTTCCGGTTTTTCCGGCCCGGGCCGTCCGTCCGATCCGGTGAACATAGTTTTCGGGATCCTGGGGCAGGTCATAGTTGATGACATGGGTGATGTCTTCGACATGAATGCCCCGTGACGCCACATCGGTTGCAACCAGAATTTTTAATGTACCGTCCTTGAACTGCTCCATGAGTTTCAGACGTTTTCGTTGCAGCAGATCGCCGCTGATGCCTTCGGCCGGATAGCCGTTTCCTTTCAGTTTACGGGCCACCCACTCGACACCGGTTTTGGTGTTGACAAAAACCAGAACCCGGGTCCATTCTTCTTTTTCCAGAAGTCCCAGAAGCAGCGGCAGTTTCTGATCCATACCGACATGAAACAGGGTTTGCTCGATGCCATCCACCGTTGTTTTTTCCGGGGCGACCGCAATGAATTCCGGCAGGTTCATGTATTCATAGGTCAGTTCCAGAACCCGGTAGGACAACGTTGCAGAAAAGAGCATGGACTGTCGCTGATCATATCGGGGCAGTTTTTTAAGAATGAAGCGCATATCCTTTTCAAACCCCAGGTCAAGGAGACGGTCGGCTTCGTCGATGACCACGATTTGAATGTTCTGGGTTTTAAAAATGCCCTGCCGGTGGTAGTCGATAATTCTGCCCGGCGTACAGATAACAATATCCGTACCCTCCCGAAGCGCATCCGCCTGTTTCTGATAATCCACTCCGCCAATGAAATGATTGATAATCAGTCCGGTATGGCGACCGATCCGGCAGGCTTCCTCGTAAATCTGAAGCGCCAGTTCCCGGGTGGGCGCGACAATCAGGGCCGTTGGCAGATCGCGTGTCTTGGGTGGATGCGTCAGAAGTTGTGTGAACACGGTGACCAGAAAAGCAGCGGTTTTGCCAGTTCCGGTCTGAGCCTGACCGGCCACATCCCTGCCCGCCAGTGAAACCGGCAGGGTTGTGGCCTGAATGGGGGTACAGTTGATAAAACCGGATTCGGTCAGGCCGATTTGCAGCGACTCTGGCAATTCAAACTGGTCAAACCGCTTTTCCGTCAGGAACGCGGGTTTGTCCGCTCTAAAATCACCGGAGAATTCATCTGAATGCTCTGTCATTATGGTGTATTGCCTCTTTGAAAATTAAAAATGCCGAATTGCAGCATCTGATTTGTTCCACCAAATCAGGGATATTTGAATAGCAATCTGCTTTCTATCTGAATTGTCAATATTTTTCAAGATAATTACCGATAAAATATCCTGCTGTCGGTCAATAATTGTGGAAAAACAGAATTCAGAATAAATAAGGAAAATACCATTTTTATAAACAGTAACCATTCCCTATTTTATTCTGGCTTCTGAATTCTGTATTCTGACTTCTGTACATGGAGACCGGAGATTGTGACCGTTCAAAGTATGTATTCAGCGGTGGTATTTGAATTGTGCGTATGGCGATGAAGCCGGCCATGATGCGGAAACTACCAGGATTGCCTGACCGCGACACCGGCGTCATGAAGATAATCCTTGATCCCGGATATGCTGTATGTTGCATAATGAACCATTGAGGCAATGAGTGCGGCGTCTGCCTGACCAACTGTCAGAACCTGCAGCAGATGCGCAGGCTTTCCGGCGCCACCGGAAGCAATGACCGGAATGCCGACCCGGGTTGAAATCAGGGACGTCAGATTCAGTTCGTATCCTTCCCGGGTGCCATCGGCATCGATTGAATTCAGACATATTTCTCCCGCACCCAGCGACTCGGCTTTCATCGCCCATTCCAGCGCATCCATGCCCATATGGGTCCGGCCACCGTTGATGACAATTTCATATCCGGACGGAATGGCCCCTGATGGCGCAACCTGTTTGACATCCATTCCGAGCACGATACACTGGTTTCCAAAGGCTCTGGCGCCTTCCTGGATAATGGATGGATTTTTGACCGCCGCGGAGTTGACACTGATTTTTTCCGCACCGGCCAAAAGCACCCGGCGCATGTCTTCCAGGCTACGAATGCCGCCGCCGACAGAAAACGGAATAAAAATGGTTTCCGCCACCCGCCTGACCACATCGATCATGATGTCACGCCGGTCACTCGATGCGGTAATATCATAGAACACAATTTCATCCGCACCGGCCTCATAATACAACCGGGCCATTTCAACCGGATCACCGATATCCACATTGTGCTGAAATTTGATGCCCTTGGTTGTCCGGCCATCCCGGACATCCAGGCAGACAATGATGCGTTTGCTGAGCATGATGAACCCGCTGGAGAATTGAGTAGTGAATGGATACACGAAATTCCCGGCCATGGAAAGCCGGATAACAATGTGGCCATGCCGGAATATTGGAATGCCG
>DFZE01000256.1:2966-12561 GCA_002382065.1 Desulfobacteraceae bacterium UBA4064 | reverse complement strand
CAATCGAAGCCTTTATGAGACATACGGGCTTTACAATGTGCCAACGACAGCAGGCTGGACAAGGGCGCATGCCGTGCGGTGAAGAACATCGGAAAGCCGTGTGCGGGTGAACCGCATGCACGGTTTGATGAGGGAGGGATGGGTGAGATAGTCATGGTCAGGATATTGAGGCACCGCCAGACGAAAGGGGCGGAAACAGATAGGCCCAACCTAAAACCATTTTGACCACCCCTCTACTCTACCGCAAAACGTTGAATGGCAGAAGGTCCAGAAAATCTGTTTTCGAAAATCGATAGTTTTCCGGTTCGTTACACATGACCGTCTGTGAAAGGGCATTGACAGCGGCAATCCCCACACTTTTTTCCAGGGGATGGGAAGATAGCATCAGCCGGGTCAATTCAAGGATATATTTCTTGGTCAGAGTTCCGGCTCCGGGATAATGGACGCAGGATTCGCTGCTGGATCGGGGAGTGGCACAAACTCCCATGGTTCCATTGCTCAATTCGACTAAGGTATATCCCAACGATATTGCAACCATTCGAATTCCGGGAATATTTTCCAGATACGCGGAACGTTTTTCTACTTCATCAACAATTTCTTCACTCAAAGTGGGCATTTGAATCTCCTGGCAGCGTAAGCGCCTGATACAAAATTAGGGGTCAATCATTCATCGCTATTATTCGTTGATCATGGCGTCGATCCGTTATATGGCGTAAATTGAAATCACAATATAGCTACAATGTAGCAGATTCTTTTTGATATATCAACTTTGACATATCTAAAAAAAATTGATCCATAATATAGCTTTTCAGATAATGATTTTGGCAAGGCAGCAGAGTTGAGATAGGCTCTTTTTACGGCTGACGCCTTGAAAAACCGTCATCGGATTCAGAATCAATACTTCATTCAACCTGGCCCCGGTGTAGCGGATTATCAGCAAAATAAGCCATATCCGTTTGCGGGACATCCGGATATCCGGAAGAATCCGGTTTGATATCAACGTGATCAGCCGGCCTCAGACGGGATTGTCGTATCAACTCTTAGCATATCCAACGCTTTTGAAACAACATCGGAATATTCTTGACATGCGACAAGACGACTGATATCAACAAATACACGATTTTATCATAAATCGTGTCAATTAATTTTTCATTCCCGTTTTCGAAGGAGGTTATGAAATGCTGTTTCAAACCGCCGGAATTGAAGTGTCCCCCTGGGTCCCGCCCCTGGTCGCATTCGTGATATCGTTTTTCACATCTATGGGCGGCGTGTCGGGCGCTTTTCTGTTGTTACCGTTTCAGATGTCTTTTCTGGGATATGTCAATCCTTCTGTCAGCGCCACCAATCAACTCTTCAACATCGTGGCGATTCCCAGTGGTGTGTATCGTTACTGGCGGGAGGGCCGAATGATCTGGCCCCTGACCTGGGTCGTGGTGGCCGGAACTCTTCCAGGTGTATTCATCGGCGCTTTCATACGGATCGCATACCTTCCTGATCCCAAAAATTTTAAATTGTTCGCGGCAGCCGTACTGTTTTATATCGGTTTGAAAATGATAGGAGATTTGGTAAAGAAAAATTCCGGCGCTGCAGGCAAAACCAACAGCGAAAACCGATTTCAGGAGATGGTGCGTCGCCATCAATTGAATTCCTCTGGTTTGGGCAATGTTGCCGATTCTGCTGTCAAGGTGACCCACTTCAATCTGAAACGGCTGGGATACACCTTCTATGATGACACCTTTGACGTTCCGTTCTGGGGGATATTTTCTCTCAGCGCCATTGTCGGCATTGTGGGGGGAATATATGGCATCGGCGGCGGAGCGATCATCGCACCTTTTTTTGTCACGTTTTTCAAGCTGCCGGTCTACACCGTGGCCGGGGCTGCCCTGATGGGAACCTTTGTCACATCCGTCGCCGGTGTCGCTTTTTATCAGGCCATCGCGCCGTTGTATCCGAACGTTTCAGTTGCGCCAGACTGGTTACTGGGAGTTCTGTTCGGTTTGGGTGGTATGGCGGGGATGTATCTCGGTGCGCGTTGTCAGAAATTCGTGCCCGCCAAAGCCATCAAGTGGATGCTGGCAGGCATAATCGTTCTTACCGCAGTCAAATACGTCATTGATTTTTTTCAATAAAGAGGTAAAAATCCACTCGTTCTGTCAAGCGAATTCTTGTGGGAGATCGGCATGTGCACCAATGAAAACATTGAAGATGTTCTCAGGCAGCTTCAAAATTGTCGGAATACCCGGGAAATGCGGCAACTTCTTGTCAAGGTCAATCCATGCCATTCATGTTCGCAGAATATGATGCCGCATGGCAACCGGTTATCCGATCATTCCGGCTGCCTGTGTGAAGTCGAGCTGCAGAATCTGGTCATTCACTATGTAACAAAACAAAACTCATTCCGCCCGGAGTGATTCGATCGGTTCCAGGCTGGCTGCACGGGACGCAGGGTATATTCCAAAAAAAACACCGATCGCCGCTGAAAACGTAAGAGCCATAAATATCGATGGCCACGAAATCAGGGTATTCCAGTAACCCAGGACAGACAGACCATAGGCACCGCAGACTCCGATAATGACTCCAATAGCTCCACCGCTCCCGGCGAGCAGGATCGATTCGATGAGAAACTGAAGGCGAATGTCTGAACGCCTTGCCCCCAGTGCCCGCCTGAGACCAATCTCGCCACGACGCTCACGAATCGATATGAGCATCACTGCCAGAATACCGACACCACCTACCAAAAGTGAAATGCCTGCCACGCCTCCGATAAGAAAGGTCATGGATTGAGACGTTTCGCGCTCGGTGGCGAGCAGGGTCTCCTGATTCTGAATGGTGAAATCATCCGGTTTCTCCCTCAGTCGATGTCGAGCTCGAAGCAGGTCGCGGATTTCCGACTCTGCCTTGCCCATCGAGCGGGTGTCTTTTGCCTGAACATAAATGGACTGAACATAGGTCACGTTTAGTAACCGACGCATGGCCGTACCGATAGGAACAATAATGATATCGTCCAGGTCGGCCCCGTTCTGGTCAATCCCCTTGGGGAGAGTTACTCCGATAACTTCGAAGGGAACACTACCAAGCCGAATGGTGAGCCCGATGGGACTTGTTTCACCAAAGAGATTTTTTACCACGGTTTGCCCGACGACGGCCACACGTTTGAGTGCACGACTTTCCTCATCCGTGAAGAATTCACCTCTGGCAGGCTCAATATTGCGAATGACGAAACCGGAAGCGGCGATGCCCATGACATTGGTGTTGGCAGTCTCTCCTTCCCAACGGACAGTAAGCTTTTTGGTGACATATGGCGCAACCGAAGCCACGGACGGGCATTCCCTGGCAATAGCCGCTGCATCTTCCGAAACGAGGGTCGTTACGGTACTCATCTGGCGCTGTCGCCCCGCAATGATTTGCGTTTGCCCTGCATTGACAACAATGAGATTGGTTCCCATGTTTCTGATTCGGTCCAGAATCTGCTTTTGCGCGCCTTGCCCCGCAGATACCATCAGAATCACGGAAGCGATCCCTACGACCACCCCGATGACACTCAGAAAGGTACGCAACTTGTTTGCCGCGAGAATTTCGACCGAGAGAGAAACATTTTTACTGAGTTTCATCGCAACGCTTCAACCGGCTTGAGTCTGGCTGCGCGCCGGGCAGGTTGGATGCCAAAAAAGAGGCCCACCAAAAGCGAAAAGACCACAGCCAGCGCGAAGGGCTCCCAGGAGATCAGGACGGGTACTTTGGTAAACATCCCCACGAGCATGCTTACACTCCATCCCAGCGCACACCCAAGGATCATCCCCAGCAGGGTGATGGCAAGGGACTCAGCCAAAAACTGTTGGAAGATATCCGATTGGGTTGCCCCAAGCGCCCTGCGAAGGCCAATTTCCTTGACCCGTTCACTCACCGAGATAAGTAAAATGTTCATGAGAACAATGCCGCCCACAATAAGACTTAACGCTGCCAAAGCAGTCAGAAGAAAGGAAAAAGTTCCGGAGATACCCCGAGCAGTTTTTGCGATATCCGCTGCAGTCACGATGGCAAAATCGTCCTCTTGTGGTGGTGTAATGTGATGGCGGTCGTGAAGGATGTCTCGAATTTTTTCGCCGATTCGGGTCAGATCTTTCGGATCCTTCACTTTGACGCGGATATAGCTGATATAATCCTGGTTAAGGAAGCGCCGCATCCCGGTGGTGAGAGGAATTAGTACCCGGTTGTCAAAGTCGGTTCCCATGGGGCTGGTTCCCTTGCTTTCAAGTATGCCTTTGACAAGAAAGCGCGTATTTTCGATCTGAACGTATTCACCTATCGGATTTGCATCCCCGAAAAGGGTCCGGTTGATGGACGTCCCAAGATTGCAGGTGCGGCCCATGGTGCTGACATCTTCCGAACTGATGGGGTCACCGCTCTGGATATGCCAATCCCAGGCATCATACCATTCCGGCTCTACAGCAAAAACAGTGACCTGTGCCTGCGAAACACCGGCCTTTATGGATGTGCCACGCTTCATCACTCCCGGTGAAATTACTTCGATTCCCGAAATCTGGGTCCTGATTGCCTCAAGATCTTCAAGGCGTAACGTTGTTATTCCCTCCTGCGGCGGAGACATCCCTTTACCACCGCCTGCATTCACCATGATGGCCCGGACGCCAAAGCTGTTGACACGTTTCATAACGTTTTTTTCCTATGACCGCAAATGACAGTTGGNNTGACACGTTTCATAACGTTTTTTTCTGTGCCCTTGCCCATGGCCATGATGACCGTGAGGGCTGCAATTCCAATGATTGTGCCAGCCATCATAAAGAAAGTGCGCAGCTTGTTGGCCCCCAGTGCTTGTATACCCTCCCTGACAATGCGCGAAATTCTCATGGTGTCTCCTCCTTCAACGCAGCGATCTCCTTTTCCGGATCAATCGGCACTGAAACAGCATAGTCGCTTGCGACTTGCCCCTCTTTGAGTTGAATAATGCGGTTGGCATGCTCTGCCGTGGTTTTATCGTGGGTCACCATGATGATGGTGCGTCCCTCACGGTTCAGATTCCGAAAGATGTTCAGAATCTCAAGGCCGCTTCTTCTGTCCAGGTTTCCGGTGGGTTCGTCTGCCAGAATGATCGACGGGTTGGTGACGAGGGCGCGTGCAATAGCCACCCGTTGCTGCTGGCCTCCAGAAAGCTCGCTCGACCGGTAGTGAATCCGGTCGGCAAGTCCCACGGATTTGAGCATCTTTGTTGCCCGTTCCTCAGCGTCATCGGGGTACTCGTCCGAATAAATCAGCGGAAGCATGACGTTTTTCAGCGCATTGGCCCGGGAAAGCAGGTGAAACTGCTGGAAAACGAACCCGATCTCGTGATTGCGAAGGTGGGAGAGGGCATTGTCGTCAAGTTCCCCCACTTCCGTGCCGTTCAGGCAGTAACGGCCGCCCGTGAGTTTGTCGAGGCAGCCGATGATGTTCATGAGGGTCGATTTTCCTGTCCCCGATGTACCCATGATGGCCACATACTCGCCTGCTTCGATGCGGAACGAAATCCCTTTGAGCACCTGTGTGGCTACGGTTCCACTGTTGTATGTCTTTACAATATCCGTCATTTCAATCATCTATTTTCCTCCATTGGTTTTCCCGGCCTGATCCGGTGCCGAAAGAAGAATCGTCTCCCCTTCCGTGACACCGCTGGCGATTTCGATCCATGTACCATCCTTCCATCCCGTCTTCACCTCCCGAACCTCGGCACGACCATCCGTCAGAACGTAAAGGAGAGTCTTTCCACGTTCCCTTTTTATCGACTCGACCGGAACGGCCAGCACATCGGGTCTGGCATCGAGCATGATGGTCACACTGGCAGTCATATCGGGCTTGAGCAAGCCATCGTAGGAGGATGTTATATCGATCACCACGTCGTAGTTGACCACATTTTCCTGAATGACTGCTTTGGGATAGATCGCGACCACCCGGCCTTCAAACTCTTTCGCCGGATAGGAATCCACCGTAAAGACCACTTTCTGGCCTTGGTTGATCTTTCCAATATCGACTTCATCGACGAAAGCATCCACCTGGAGTCGTTTCAGATCGACAATGGTCACAAACACCGGTGAGTTGAGTCCGGCGGCCACAGTCTCTCCCTCCTGGGTCGAAACCGATGCGATCACACCCGAAATGGGCGCTGTAATGGTTGCATAACCCAGGTTGGCCTCGGATTCCTTAATCGCAGCCCGTGCCGATTCCATCTGCCGTCTGGCCAGATTGAGTCCTGCCTGGTTGACGGCCAGCTCCTTTTCGGCGCTATCCACGGCATCCTGACTCGTAAAGTTATCGACGATGAGCTTTGTCTGCCGCTGGTATTGTATATCGGCAAGCTTCAACCGGGCCTGAACCTCGGCGATTCGTGCTTCCGTAACAGCAAGCTCTGCCCTGTTTCGCTCGACTTTGGCCAAAAGATCATCTTTTTCCAGTTCCGCAATGATTTGTCCTTTTTTGACGGCATCTCCGATATTGGCGTAGAGCCGCATCACCTTTCCCGAAACCCGGGCACCGACCTTGACCTCGGAGCCTACCTGGGATTTGATGGCGCCTGTGGCCAGAACGGTTGAGGAAAAATCCCTTCGAACCACCCGGACGGTGATGGGGCTGCTTTCTTCGGTATCTTTTTTTCCGGAAGAGTATTGCCACCATCCGGCCACCACGCCGCCAAGCAACAACAGAATCAACAGCAGAATATTACGTCCGGTCTTCTTTTTCACTACCAGTTTCCTTTCAGTTTTGCGGTATGGATGGCAAATTTTTGTTTTGATTCGGTGCGGAATCGGAAACCCTGAACCCGATATCGTCGATAAGGCTTCGTCCGACTGCATTTTCGAACTGGGTGCGTGCGGCATACCAGGCATACCGGGCCTGAACGAGGCGATTTCGGGCAGCGGTAAGTGCTGTCTGAGCATCAATCAGGGCGATGATGTTGCCGGTTCCAGCCTTGTATTCCCCGTCGGCAAGTCGGGCGCTTTCTTTTGCGCTTGAAACAAAAACCGTTCCTGCTGCAATGGCTTCCTCCGCCGAAATCAGTTTGGAAAAGGCGGTCCATATTTCGAGCTCCACGCCCCTGAGTTCGATCACATAATCAGCCCTGACCTGTTCCATGTCCATTCGGGCCCGTTCAGTCTGATAGTTGCGTTTATAACCGGTAAAGATGGGAAACGTGAGATTGATGCCAATTGACCACTGATCGGTACCGGGAAAAACAGAATCGTCGATCCATCCATAGCTGGTGTTTGCTGAAACTTTTGGCAGATATTGGGATTCGGATTCCTGAATGCCGAATTCCTTTGACTTGATTTTTGTCATGGCAGCAAGGAGTTCCGGGCGGTTTTTCGATGCCTCCTCCAGAAGTTGTTTCATGTCTGCTGCTTCCAGCGGATGAACACTTTCGGGGATTTCGGCAATTTCGACCGGAACAGAAACTGTAAGCCCCATTGCAGATGCAAGATTACCCTCTGCGATCCGCAGGGCATTTTTGGCTTCGACCAGTCCCAAATTGGCATCAGCCAGTTCGGTTTCTGTCTTGAGCACATCCGATGGGGGCACCAGCCCCTCATTGAATCGAGCCCTGGCAAGTTTTACGTGATAGTCTGTATTGCGGACTGTTTCTTCGGCAACCTGTTTCGACCATCCGGCGGCAAGCAGGGTGTAATAAGACAACTGTACTTTGAGTGCTACCTGCTGCAGAACCGCGTTATGCTGAAAACCCATTGCCTGAAGATCGGCAATGGCGCTGTTGATTCTTGCGGTACGCCCCCCGCCGTCAAAAAGGAGATAATTCAATCCGAAAGTCACATCAAAGAGATTGGTTGCATCTGCAGCCTGTTCAGACTGCAAATTCTGGGATGTGATTTGTTTCTGTCGTCCTGCCATTGTTGAAACGTCGACCGACGGGAGCCATGCGGCATTTTCTTCACCCACACGCACTGCGGCTGAGCGAACCGCATACCAGGTGGACCGGGTTTTCGGGTTAACCTCCAATGCGATCCGGATACAGTCTGAAAGATTCAGAATGTTTCCTTTGAACCCGGGAGGCATGTCTCCAGCATGTCCATACCCTTCCTGACTCAAACGGGTTTCTTCCACTCTCTCATCTTTCGGGGATGCAGGCGGCAAATCAACGGGAACATAAGATGATGATACGGAATGCGGTACACGGGATAAGGATTGGAATGGGTCCCTGAATCCGGTTTGGGCACACGCATTGAATAATAGCATCAGCATCGCAACAGTCATGAATCCGAGGCGGCTATTCATTCCGAATATCTCCAGTCTGGCACAAGTTACCGGAACGCATCCAGGGAGGACCCGTCTGAATATTTCTTTCAATGCGATCCCTGACAAGCTGAAAAAAGCGGGATTGCTGTTTAGGAGTCAACAATGCCTTTTCTTTCAGAAAATGGACGATTACCCGGTCCTGGATAATTTTTTGCAGACACTGGATTTCTGCCTGTTTTTTTTCAATAGTCGGCTGATCGGTTGACGCGCCTTCCAGAATATCGATCAGCTCGATTTGCTTTGCTTTGATCATCAATCCGGTCTCCTGCATTTGGGCGTAAAACGCATCCCTTTCGTGATTGAATTCGGCCAATTGATCTGCGCTGAGATCAAGTTCCAGAAAAAGTGGATTCATCCGGTTGACATTAATTGTATTCGTCGAAATTATCGACATTTTATGAACAGTGAATGTTCCGATAAAAACGACATTCAGGATAACTGAGAAAATAAAAATCAAAACCTTCCAATTGACTTTCATTCGGCTAAGTCTCCCCCCCTGTCAACAGATGTAGATGCAAGCAGCAGATAAGTGGATTCAAAAGATGCCGGTGGGGTCTGGCCGAACCATTCGAATCCCTCCAGATTTTCCATTTTCGCAATAGCCTCCGGCCTGCTTCCGGAAAGAGAGATTTCCCGTCCCATGATCATGCCCAGGAAAACGGCCAACAGAATGGTAACGCAGGTAGCCACACGCATGGGTGTTGATACGATTTGCCACCAATTCATGGGAGACCGAACAGTCATTCTTCGGGATCGATCAGCATGTACACGCGCACTTGTCATCACACGGGCAGCCAAATCCGCCGGAACCGGCGGGACATCCATGTGTTGTAAAACCGGTGTCAGGCGACGGATATCTTCCAGTATTTCACTGCAGGCCGGACACCGGGCCACATGGGCCGCGATTGCCTGTGCCTGACGAAAATTCAATTCACCGTCCAGATAGGTGCCCAGACGCTTTTGATATCGGATACAGGACAGCATTTTTGATTACCTCTTGACCATTGAACGAACGGCAGGGGCAAAACCCCCTCCTGGAAAGATTAAAATTCATGACGGGTTTGAAGGATGGTCTGCAAGTGCTTACGGCCGCGTGCCAAAAGACGTTCCACGGCTTTGGGGGTTGTTTCAAGCGCCATAGCGATATCCGTGTAATTCAACTCCTCGTAGTACCTGAGTATAATGGCCATTCGTTGATTCGGGAGCAGGGAGTCGAGCGCGGATCGCAGTGCCTGGACAGTTTCGTTTTGCAATACGATATCGGCCGCATTGAGGGATGAATCCGGATAATCCGGAA
>DFZE01000256.1:0-2878 GCA_002382065.1 Desulfobacteraceae bacterium UBA4064 | reverse complement strand
CGGGCGACAATCTGTTCAAAGGCTTTCAGATCACCCCTGCCGGTAGCTTGTACCAGCAATTCATCACTGACTGCGCAATCAGGCAATCCAGCGCCTCTTGATATTGCGGAGGCTGATCATGAATAGACCGACGCAGAATGCGCCGAGGATGGCAATATCTACGAAGAAGGGCATCATATGACCGCCCTGTACAGCTCCATGCAGCATATCTGCGCCATATGTCAGGGGAAGTGCATACGAGAGCGGTTGTAAAAACACCGGGAGTGCATCGATGGGATAAAACAATCCGCAGAGAAAAATCATGGGAAAACGAAAAAAATTAGAGAAGGTCTGGGCTTCAAATACTTCACTCACAGCCACCGCGATGAAAAGACCCATAAAGGTTGACACCACCGCAATCAGGAACACGGCCGGTATGAACACACTCCATGCCACCCGGGACAGATCCACAAGAAATGCTGCCAGGATAACCGGCACGAACGCATTGACAAACCCGAACAGAATGGCGCCACTGGTTTTGGCCAGCATCAGCAGTTCAAGGGGGATGGGGGCAAGCAAAAGACGCTCGAACGAGCGGTTTTTCTTTTCAAAGGTCACGGTTACCGAAAGCAGGGATGTGGTGCCGAACAGAATGGATAACGCCACCACACCGGGAAGCACTGTTGAAATGCTCTCCAGCCCGCTTTTGGATTTGATGAAAAACATGCCTGTCCAGGCCAGTGGAAAAATGATGCCCCAACTGATGTTTGGCGGCTTCAGATAATAGGTTCGGAAATCCTTGAGCAAAATATTCCAGAAAGCGATCCAGAGCTTCATGGGGTTCCTCCCATTTTTTCTTTTTCTTTGCGCATGGTCTCTGCCGCGACACCGGTAATTTTAATAAAAACATCTTCGAGGCTGGGTCTGATTTTCCTGGCTTCGGTTACCTCGACGCCCTGATCTTCCAGAATACGAATCAGCGGTCCAACCCGGACAGGCTCGTCGGCCTCCACCCGAATCACCCCCTGCTGCGGGATGATGAATTCCAGCCCGGGGAATGTTTTGCCGAGCCTTTCCGGAAGGTCATCCAGATGATTTGAACATGCGATCTGTATCACATGTTTTTCCCGAATCGGCTGCACCAGGTTCGAAACAGTGTCGATCCGGACAATGCGGCCGGACATGATAAAGGCGATACGGTCACATAATCGCTCCGCCTCCTCGATATAGTGAGTGGTCAGAAATATGGTCGTTCCATTTTCGTGCAGGTCGTTGATAAGTTGACGCAATTGCCGGGCGCTGGCGACGTCAATACCGGTTGTCGGTTCGTCGAGAAACAGAATTTTAGGGTTGTGGATAATCCCGGCGGCGATAGTGAGTTTGCGTTTCATTCCCTTGGAATAGCCACCGAACTTGCGTTCAGCGGCTTTGGTCAAATCAAAGGTGGACAACAGTTCACGCGCCCTGGACTGACGTTCGGATCTGCCCATCCCATAAAGTGCGGCGCAGAAACATAGGTTGTCAAAACCGGTCAGTTCCGGGTAGAGGTTGCTTTCGTCAGGAACTACTCCGATAAGATGCTGTGCGGCCCGTGGCGTTTTTGTACAGTCAATGCCGCCGATATGAATCATTCCCGAATCCGGCCGGGCCAGACCGGTCAGCATATTGATGGTGGTGGTTTTTCCGGCACCGTTCGGGCCCAGAAAACCGAACAATTCCCCTTTGTCGACAGAGAAATCAATTCCGGAAACTGCCTGTATGTCGGCGAATCTCTTGGTCAATCCTGTGATAGTGATAGCATGCATAGCTTTTTACCTGCTTTTACATATAATGGTTGTTGTTTTTCGACTGTTCTGAAGATGGGACAGCTTCATCCTGATACCCCATTCCGGCTTTATTCGAAGAGATCGATTCTGATATATTGTTCGGGTGGCCCGATTGCCGACAACAGAATTCACAACAAAGGCTTTTGATCTCTTTTTCAGAAAAACCCCCGTTTGTTATGTGGATCCGGCGGCATTTTTCTGCCTGAAGTGATGCTCGTTGTACCAGGCATTCCAATTCCTGAATCACATGTCTGATCGTTTCTTTTTTCACGACATAATGCATCCGGTATCCACGTTTATCACCGTGAACTAGTCCTGCCTCCCGAAGAATTTTAATATGTTGGGATACTGCGGCTTCACTGATCCCGAGACAGCGAGCCAGAGATTTACCGCATAATTCCCTGTACATCATCAGTTTCAGCAGTTCGAGTCTTGTTTCGTCGGAAATTGCCTTCAATATGGAAATTATTGGATTCATGGTATACCTCAATTTAGTCAGATACCTCCGGCAAAGCCGGAGGCTTGATTATGTGAGCCCCTCAAAGGGGCTTGCAGAAGTTCGTAGGTCAATGCTTTAATCATTTTTTGGGGAAACATCGAAAGGTTTTTCTTCGATATTTCCATGTCCAAACGACAAATACACTTTCAGACCGTTTGATTTAAAATCGGTATATTCTCAATTTGATGCATCCTTTGGTGTAAACTTTTAGCGGTTCACAGCGGCAAAGCACAAAAAGAATTCTGGAAATGTCAAACTCTGTTAGTCCCCCGGCAAAGCCGGGGGTTTACCTTTTTTAATTAAGCGTATGCTTAATTGATAAAATGATTCAGGTCAATAGCAATCTATATCTTTCAAGATATAGATTTTGGAAAGGCAGCAGGGGGGGATAGGCTTTTTTCGGCCATCCCCGAACGATAACGCAGCGAAATTATTTTTCTGAAGGTCTATATAATGATCCGTTTCATAAACCATGATCATCTTTAAAAATTATTGGGTGTGGAACCATATCAATATTGACATAGCGGCAATTCTAAAATAGTTGTAACCTCAGACCTCGTTTTTCTGGGTCAAA
>DFZE01000120.1 GCA_002382065.1 Desulfobacteraceae bacterium UBA4064 | reverse complement strand
TTTCCGGATTGAATCCGGCCTGGATTCCCCGGAAGAGTTCACCACCGGAAACGATATCCAGTCCGGCGCCCTGGCTGCAAAGGGTTTTTAGAACCGCCAGAGAGGTGTTGGCCTTGGCCGAGTAACAGATCATCCGGTCAATCCCCTCGAACGCGTCGTTGAACGCCTTGTAATGTCTGACAATTGTGGCGTGGCTGTACAGATAAAACGGCGTACCGACAGCTTCGGCAATGCGGGATACCGGAACCGCCTCACACAGCATTTCACCGTTTTTATATTGAAAATGATGCATCAATGCACTCCTGCTTGATTTCAAATTGATCACAGAAAATCTTTATCTTAAAAGCTATCGCATCGGTAACATGCGTATCCAGCACGATCATTTGTAAACCTCCCAATCCGCTTCTGCAACAGGATCGGTTGGATTCAGATATGTGATCGGTTTACCCCAAAATGGATACCGTTTTTTATCACTTCTGGGTTTTGAGCGGGGAATGATGATGACATCAATTATTTCGCCTTCATCGAAAGGCAGATTCTTCAATGTTAACACCCTACTTTTGTTCATTGTGAGTTCATAGGCATACGCTTGCATATTGCCTCCAATTTTTACCGGATTAAAACCAGCTTCCTCGTTTTGGTCTGAACCCCAGCGTGGAGTTGATAGCGGTTGACGCCTTGAAAAACACGCAGCCAATTCATCCCTACTGCCTTCCCAAAATCATTATTTACAAAGCGATAAATGGCTGTTGGACAACAATCAGACCGAAAAATCACCGCCACGATCATTCACAACGGATTTCAGCCAGGTTGGAATCTCCGGAAACAACGCCCTTTTCTGCAATCCCGATCACTTTGTAGGTATAGACAAACCCGGTTTTGACCATTTCTGAAAACGTCATTCTGTCAGCCGCATCCCCTTTGCTGTGAATCGCCGGGATCTCGGCGGCCTTGACAAAGGCCAGGGGACAGTTGGTGCACTCGCCCTCGGCAATGGCCCGGCTGGCTTTGTAAACCACAAATCGACTGAGCGGCGGATCGGATTCGGGTATGGACCAGATCAGATCGATGGTTGTCATGGTCAGTTTTCCGCTCAAATCCGTTACCGCTGCAGGCTCGATCTGAACAGGCGATACCGGCAGGGTTTTGCGTCCGCATCCTGAAAACAGCAGGGCCACCAGCAATGCAGCAAGTATCAGAATCGTATCCTGTTTTCCGAATCGGTTTTTCATGACCTGTCCCCTTTCCTGGTTCATTTCTTCAGGGCCTCGAGACGGCTTTTCGCATTCTGTATGGCCTGAGTCACATTTTTTGACGCCGTTCCACCAAGGGAAGTCCGGCGGTTCACCATCTGCTCCGGTGTCAGAATGGCAAAGACATCTCCTGAAATTACCGAAGAAAACGATTTGAGTTCATCCAGTGTCAACTGGTGCAGCTCTTTCTGGCGAGACAGGGCAAAGTTGACTGCCCGTCCCACGCAGCCATGTGCTTCCCGAAAAGTCATCCCCCGCATGACCAGATAATCCGCCAGATCCGTTGCATTGATAAATCCGGACAGGGTTGCGTCAAGCATCTGCTTTCGATGAACATGAATCAGGGGCAGCATCCGGATATAAATATCGATACAGGCATTCAGGGTGTCAACGGTATCGAACACAGGTGGTTTATCCTCCTGCATATCCCGATTATAGGCCATTGGCAGGGATTTCATCAGGGTCAGCAGGGCCATCAGATTTCCAAACACCCGGCCGGTTTTTCCCCGAACCAGTTCCGGGACATCCGGATTTTTTTTCTGGGGCATGATGCTGGAGCCCGTTGCAAACGAATCCGGAAGATCGATGAATTTAAACTCCGAGCTTGACCATAAAATCATTTCTTCGGACAACCGGCTGAAATGAACCATGCAGATACTGGCGCAGGACATGAATTCCATCATGAAATCCCGGTCCGAAACCGCATCCATGCTGTTTTCCGAAATGGCGGGGAAATCAAGATACGCAGCCGTAACGGTTCGATCGATGGGATAGGTGGTGCCAGCCAGTGCGGCACTTCCCAGGGGCATGACATTGATCCGCCCATGACAATCCCGGAACCGCTCAAAATCGCGGCGAAACATTTCGTAATAGGCCATCCAGTGGTGGGACAGCAGCACCGGCTGTGCCCGCTGCAGATGGGTGTAACCGGGCATGATGACACTCATATGGGTCTCTGCCAAAGTAACCAGCGTTTCCTGCAGCACCAGCAGCAGGCTCATCACGGTCCGGGTTTCATCCCGGAGATACATGCGGATATCGACAGCGACCTGATCGTTCCGGCTGCGGGCCGTATGCAGTTTCTGGGCTGTTTTACCGACAAGCTGAAACAGCCGGGTTTCAATATGCATGTGGATATCTTCAAGTCCGTGATCGAATTCAAACTGGCCTCTCTGAATCTCCCGCTTGATGATTCCAAGCCCTTCGATCAGTTGGGATGATTCGTCATCGGTGATGATGGATGCCTGCGCCAGCATGCGGCAATGCGCGATGCTGCCTTCGATATCATAGGCATACAGGCGTTTGTCCACGTCAATGGATGACGTAAACACTTCAACGCTTCTGTCTGTTCTTTCGGTAAATCTGCCGTCCCAGGGTTTATCTGACATGTTTTTTATCATGCACCATGCGTTTTGAGTGTCATCAGATTCTGGATGCGCAGCCGCAGGGCGTTGAGCCGGATAAAGCCTTCCGCATCCTTCTGATGGTAAACCGTATCATCTTCAAATGTCGCAAAGTCATGGCTGTAAAGCGACAGATCGGATTTTCTGCCCAATACCCGGCACACGCCCTTGTACAGTTCCATTCGAACGACACCGCAGACAGATTTCTGGGTATCGTCGATCATGTTCTGAAGCAGCCTCATCTCGGGTGAGAACCAGAATCCATAATAAACCAGTTCGGCATATTTGGGAATCAGGCCATCGCGGATATGCATGACCTCCCGGTCCATGGTGATGGATTCCATTGCCATGTGCGCCGCACGCAAAATGGTTCCACCGGGGGTTTCATATACCCCCCGGGATTTCATGCCGACAAACCGGTTCTCCACCAGATCCACCCGGCCAATACCGTGTTTGCCGCCCAGCCGGTTGAGATCTTTCAGCAGGGTTGCCGGAGATATTGCCTGGCCGTTGATAGCAACGGGATTTCCCGATTCAAAGGTGATTTCCACAACTTCCGGCTCATCCGGCGCCTGTCTGGGAGAAACGGTCAACTGGAAAATATCCTCGGGCGGTTGACTCCAGGGATCTTCCAGAATACCGCCCTCATAACTGATATGCAACAGATTGGCATCCGAGCTGTAGGGTTTGGCCGGGGTGGTGGGCACCTCGATGCCATGCTGACTGGCATATTCCATCAATGCCGTCCGGGAGGTCAAATTCCATTCCCGCCAGGGCGCAATAATCTGAATATGGGGATTCATGGCAAAATACGTCAGTTCAAACCGGACCTGATCATTCCCCTTGCCGGTAGCGCCGTGACTGACCGCATCCGCTCCTTCTTTTTGCGCAATTTCGATCTGCTGTTTGGCGATCAGGGGCCTTGCCAGAGATGTTCCCAAAAGATACTGGCCCTCGTAAATGGCATTGGCCCGAAACGCGGGAAAGACATAGTCCCGTACAAAGGTCTCTTTCAGATCTTCGATGTAGATTTTGGAGGCGCCTGTTTTTTGGGCATTGTTGCGGATCTTGTTCAGGTCCTCTTCCTGACCGATATCGGCTGAAAACGCGATCACCTCGCAATGGTAGGTTTCAATCAGCCATTTTAAAATGACCGATGTATCCAGTCCGCCGGAATAGGCCAGAACAACTTTATGAATGGGTTGTGACACCGTTTTTGCTCCTTGAATTCAGTATTGGGATATGAGTAATGAGTCATGAACAGCGGCGGATCCGGCGGATTTGCTGCCGGATGCCGGGTTTTATCAAAACAACCGTAATTACTCGGGTATTCAGAAGTCAGAATTCGGGACCCATCTAAATAGCCCAAAGGTATGATCTTGCTTATGGTGATGTTTCTGAGCCAACCCAGTTGATTGAAGAAGTCTGTAAATTACAGGAAGCTTACATGCAGTCTATTCTGAATTCTGACTCCTGAATTCTGAATACCTGGGTCGTTACAAACAAACAATGGCTATCGGCACATGAAGGCTTCCAGAATTGCCTTGTTCATATGCAGCTTGTTTTCGGATTGTTCCCAGACCACCGATGTCGAACAATCCAGAAGCGCTTCGGAAATTTCTTCTCCCCGATGGGCCGGCAGACAGTGCATGACAATGGCATCCCGGTTGGCATGACACACCAGATCCGCATTGACCTGATAATTTTTAAAAATCCGTTTTTTGGAAATGGACTCACTTTCCTGACCCATGCTGGCCCACACATCGGTATAAATGACATCCGCCCCCTGCATGGCATCGATCGGATCCGTCGTGATCCGAATGCGTCCACTGGCGATCACGGTGGCCCGATTCAGGATGTCCGGATTGGGAAAATATCCTTCCGGGCAGGCCAGATTCAGATTGAATCCCAGAACGGCTGCGGCGTTGATCCAGGAATGGGACACATTGTTGCCGTCTCCAACCCAGACCACCGTCATTCCCTCATACCCGCCTTTGCATTCGATGATGGTCATCAGATCGCTCAGCACCTGGGTGGGGTGATACATATCCGTCAGTGCGTTAATGACCGGAATGTCGGAATAGGCGGCATATTCCTCCAGGATATCCTGGGAAAAGGTGCGAATGACAATGCCGTCCAGATAGCGGGACAAGACCCGCGCCGTGTCCATTATCGGTTCATTCCGGCTGACCTGGGTGTCCCGCGTACTGATAAACAGGGGAACACCGCCCATCTGAATCATCGCAGCTTCAAAAGACACGCGCGTTCGGGTGGATGGTTTGTCAAAAATAAGGCCCAATGATTTGCCGCTGAGTTTTGTTTCGGTAATTTTCTGCTTCCGTCGGCTTTTCAGTTCAATGGCCCGTTGAAACAGACCGTCAAATTCTGATTTTTCCAGATCCAAAAGCGTGAGCAGGTCTTTTTTCACAATCGCTCCTGTTAACCGGCGATCCGGCAAAAAAGTTCATCCAGACATGCAATCAGGGCATCGATCTCCTGAACTGTCACAATTAACGGCGGAACGAATCGCAGCACATTGCCCTGAACGCAGTTGATCAAAAATCCCTTTTCCATACACGATGCAACCAGATCTGCGCCATCTGCCTTCAATTCCATTCCCAGCATCAGGCCCAGGCCGCGGACATCGACAATGACATCATGACGGTTTTTCAGCCACAGCAGGCGGGATTTGAAATACGCGCCGGTTTGTTGACCCTGTTCAACGATCCTGTCGTGTAACAGTGTCTTTAAAACCGCCACGGCAGTGGCTGCGGCCAGGGGAGACCCGCCAAATGTGGAGGCATGGGCGCCCGGTGTAAACGATGCGGCAACTGGTTCCCGCGCCAGCATCGCGCCCATGGGAAGCCCGTTTGCCAAGGCCTTGGCCAGTGTCATGATGTCGGGTTGAACATCGAAATGCTCATGCGCAAAGAGTTTGCCGGTTCGACCCAGTCCGGTCTGAATCTCGTCAAAAATCAGCAAGGCCCCATATCGATCACACAAGTCCCGAACCTGTTTCAGATATCCGGGTCTTGGCAGCCGGATGCCGCCTTCTCCCTGAATTGGTTCCAGCAACACGGCACAGGTTTTCGGGGTCATTTTTTGGGACAGCGCATCGATATCGTCAAATGGCACAAAATCAAACCCCGGCAGGATCGGATCAAATCCGGCGCGGATTTTTTCCTGACCCGTTGCAGACAGGGTCGCCATGGTCCGGCCGTGAAAGGACTGATTCATGGACAGAATTTCGTAGCGGTCCGGTTCATTCCGGTCCTTGAAATATTTGCGGGCCAGCTTGATGGCCGCTTCATTGGCTTCCGCACCACTGTTACAGAAGAAAACGCGGTCGGCAAAACAGTTGTCGGTCAACAGCTCGGCCAGTTCCGTCTGGGGCTGTGTGTAGTACAGATTGGACACATGAAACAGGATTCCGGCCTGTCTGGTCAGCGCCTGGACGGCAGCGGGATGACAGTGGCCCAGGTTGCAGACCGCAATGCCCGCAACAAAATCAATATAGGATTTGCCGGTTTCATCCTGTACCACGCATCCGCTTCCGGTTGTCAGAACAATGGGAAAGCGTTTGTAGGTGCCGGCGATGGTCCGGTCGGCGGTTGAAATGGTTTGACTGGTCATTGTATAAATTCAGTTCCTATGCCTTTGTCGGTAAACAGTTCCAGCAACAGCGCATGACGCTTTTTGCCGTTAATGATGTGCACCTTCTCCACATGGTTGGAAACGGCGTCCAGAGCGCATTCCACCTTGGGAATCATGCCCCCGGTGATGACCTTCTCCCGGATCATCCGGGTGGCGCTTTCAAATGTGGCCGACGATATCAATGCACCGGTCGAATCCAGAATGCCATCCACATCGGTCAGAAGAATCAGTTTTCCGGCAGACAGCGCAATGGCGATTTTGGCGGCCACCAGATCCGCATTGATATTGAAGGTTTCTCCGTTACAACCCGCGCCAACCGGTGCAATGACCGGAATGAATCCCTGATGGGTCAGCGTATGAATGATTTCGGGATCGACACGGGTCACTTCGCCCACCAGGCCGGGATCGATAATCTCGGGCGGACTGTTTTCGTCTTCCTGGTGAATGATGTGCATCTTTCTGGCGGTGATCAGACCGCCGTCCTTTCCGCTCAGACCCACAGCCTTTCCGCCATGCTGACTGATCTGGGCCACGATGGACTTGTTGATCTTGCCGCCCAGAACCATTTCCACCACATCCATGGTGGCCTCATCGGTCAGCCGCATGCCCCGGACAAACCGGGGGGATATGTTCATCTGCTTCAGAACGGAATTAATCTGCGGACCGCCGCCATGAACAATTACGGGATTCAGCCCGATAAATTTCATCAGGGTGATATCCCGGGCAAAATCCGCCTTGAGCTGTTCATCCACCATGGCATGACCGCCGTATTTCACGACAATGGTCATTCCGGAAAACTGTCGGATATACGGCAGTGATTCGACCAGTATATCCGCAACATCTGGCGTCATGGCATCTTCCTTTGAATTTGAAAATAGTGCATTCAGGTTATTATACTTTGAACGGTCACAATCTACGAGTTCCATATACAGAATTCAGAATACAGAAGTCAGAAGCCAGAATGGATAGGGAATGGTTGCTGTTTATAAAAATGATATTTTCCTCATTTATTCTGAATTCTGGCTTCTGAATTCCCTTTTTCCACAATTATTGATCGACTGTATAACTGACTACTTATAAAATATACCGGCTCAGATCCTCATCATTCTTGATGGCATTCAGTTTCTGGTCCACAACCGTGGCATCGATATCGATCCGGGCACCGTCCATGTCCGGCGCATCGAACAGAATATCCTCCAGAAGTTTTTCCATCAGGGTATGAAGTCTTCTGGCGCCGATATTTTCGGTGCTGGTGTTGACTTCTTCGGCAATGGCTGCAA
>DFZE01000001.1 GCA_002382065.1 Desulfobacteraceae bacterium UBA4064 | reverse complement strand
TGAATGGAAACGCCATGACCATCATTTATCACAAAGAGGATGGGATGAACCTGACAGGTATCTTGAATATATAAATAGTGTTTGAACGAAAACTCCTGTTCAGATGAAATTCGAATATCGAAATCCGAAATTCGAAACAAATTCAAAATTCAAATGTCTGAATGACCCAAACGATCTGCCAGGCAATGCGCCGTTTTGAACAGTTGGGTTTGTTATTTGGGGAATTGTTTCGGATTTCGCGCTTCGAATTTCGAATTTTGAGATAGAGAGAAAGGGTTTCCGTTCAGGCACTATATACAATAAATTAAATCTTTAATTGAAATGGCCCAATTAATCAATAGTTGAGACATGAAAGATTCACTGTTTTAAAACCATGCAAATTTGCCGGAGAGGCGCGCTCACTGGAAAGGACATGATTCTCAACCATTTAATGTTATTGAGAAGATACGAATGGATAATTCGGCTATGAGGGATAGATGGTATGGAATCGATTATCTCAGGGCAGCCATGTCTATTGCGGTGGTGGCATGGCATTTGCGAATTTTTGGAACATCTGAGCTGTTTGATTTGAATGGCTATCCAACCCATCATATTCAATTTTCAGATATCATCAATTTCAATCTGCTTTTGCTGGCTGTTCCGACTTTTTTCTTGATTTCCATTTTTTTGCAAGTTCAAAAATGGATGAACAACTCGTCCAACTTTCGGAGCCGGATTGAGCGGCTGACATATAGGTACATCTTTTGGACAGGCATTTTTCTGATTGTATGTAAAATAGAAAGTTTACTTCCCCTCGTCTGGCCAGATACCGGTATCAAGGCGATTTTCTTTGTAATATCAGGAGGGGGATCTTGGTTTTATTTTTTATTTTCACTACTTCTTCTGACCGTCTTGTCTAATGTGTCGATGCGGCTGACATTGGTTCAGCAAAAAATATTAGTCCTAATTTTTCTGATGCTGCTTTGGATATTTCCTGCCATCGTTGCTTGTTACAATACATTGAACTTCTTAACCGCATTTTGGAATCCACTCAATTTTTTTGTCTATATTTATATTTCACAACTCATATATCTTTGGATCGGAAATAATCCAGATATCACACATTCGATGACATTTAAAAAAACACTCATATTGGTTTTTCTCATGTTTATCATATCTGCATTATTCGAGTGGATATGGTTTCGGCATGTCAATCATTATAACTATAATGGATATGCCTTTCCATCCTATACACGGGTATCGGTTGTTTTAGGCGCAACATTTCTGTTTCTACTTTCATTCACCATCCGGAAATCGCCAGGAAGTATCATCAAGCTGTTGTCGGACTATTCGTTTGGGCTTTATTGCCTTCATATTTTTGTTGGTTTTTATTATTATCGACTCAAATCTAATATAAATCTTCCGATGAATCAATTTTTCGATTTTGTTCTGATTCTGGTCGTATCCCTGAGTCTTTCAATCATCTTGCGTAGAGCCTTTCTAAAAGGTCTGATATGATCATAGTTTTCAAGATAATTATTTTGGAACCAATGGATAGTATCATAATGATATTGAATAAATGCGGTTATGCAAGAGTTTAAAACCCTGGCGATTGTTGTCAACTATTTCTCGGCCGGACTGGCGGTTGAAGCGGTTCGCTCCATCACCCAATCCGAGTCTATCGGGCCGGTTCAAATTGTGATGGTGGATAACAGTCAGGACAAATCTGAAGCCACGATTCTTCAGATGAAACTGCCTGAAACGGTTCATCTGATCATCAATGAAATCAATGAGGGATTTGGGCGGGCCTGCAACCGAGCTTTCGATCAGCATGATGCCGATATGATTCTGCTGTTGAACCCGGATGCCCGTCTGCTTCCGGGGGCGCTTCTTCAACTGCAGCGATCCCTGCTGAAATTTGACCGGGCCGGTGCTGTCGGGCCCCAAATTTACTGGGATAATGGAAAACGCTTTTATCTGCCACCATCATCCATTCCGGAACTGTTGTGGTTTCATCCCCTGATATCGGCCTGTGCCCCGCTCGGCCGACTGGTCAGCCGGATGTGGAGACAACTTGCCATACGGGTGTGGCAGTCAAAAAAACCGGTTCGGGTTCTGAATCTGTCCGGCGGGCATGTTCTGTTGAGCCGGAAAGCGGTGGCTGCGGCAGGCGGCCTGTTTGATCCCTGTTTTTTTTTATATTATGAGGATACGGATCTCTTTATCCGGTTGCGTCAGGCCGGTTATCGTCTGTATATTGATCCCCTGGCAGAAGTGATTCATTTTTATGATCAGTGCGGGACATCCGGCCTGGACGCCAAACGCCGTTTGATGGCCCGATCATATCAGGTATTTATGGATCACCACACCCGGGGCTGGAAACGGCTGGTTCAGAAACTGACCGCAAAACTGAAGCCTGCTCCTGCGATTTCGGTTCCATTGTCAAAAAATGGATACCATCCGTTTGAAATACCGGTTGCCTTACCCATTCAGAAGCAGTGGCTGTTCGAATGGAGTCCCAATCCGGATTTCATGCCGGCTGCCGGGCATTTCGGCGCCGGGGATACAATGAAATTTCCGGATGACTGCTGGCGGCTGCTGGCGCCGGGACAATACTATGGCAGACTGGGGCGTGTTTCAGGGATATCCGACCGGTTTGAATTGATATCATGGATAAAAAAATCTGAGGAATTGGGTGATGCAATCGGAATCTGCAGCGATCGATCAACCGACAACTGAACTGACCACTGAATACGCCGGGCTGCCGGAACCGTTTCAGTTTTATCGACTAATGCTTTCGGATGATCATCTGCATTTTGGATACTGGCCCCCGGACCATTCGGATGTGTCCCTGTCAACCGCTCAAAAAAATCTCTTTGAGCGCCTGCTGCAAGAATTTCCCGAACCCCCGGCATCGATACTGGATGTTGGATGCGGCCTGGGGCTTTCGGCCCATCTGCTGGGTCAACAGGGATATGATGTCACGGCCATCGCACCGTCAGCGGAATTGATTCGGTACGCCACCAGCCGATATGGATCGGAAACCGTCCGGTTTGAGGCTGCCGGTTTTCTGGATGAGGCCCATTGCAGTTTCATGACCCGGAAATATGATGCGCTTTTCTTTCAGGAATCCCTTCAGTATCTTCATCCGCTCGATCCGGTTTTTCAAAAAGCCGGGGATATGCTCAATCCGAAAGGAAAGCTGATCCTCTGCGATGAGGTGGTCTATGATTCCGAAATCGGTCAGCATACCCTGGTTCACTTTCACAAACGCATTTTGCAGAAACTGGCTGAAACCGGTTTCCGCATCCTGGTTCATGATGTGATTGGGGATCGGGTTCAGCAGACCTGCGACCATATGCTTCAGAAATTTGATCAATACCGGAACCGGTTGGTTCAAATAGCGCCGGACCCCGGTACAACGGAGCGGATCGATCATTACATGGCGGGCTGGAAGGCCCAGAAATCCTGGTATCAGGCCGGACAGATGGGGTATGAGCTGATATCGGCGCGCAGGGATGATGTCATGATCCGGGCATACCGGGAGGGCGATGAAGACCGCATTCTGGCACTTTTCACCCGGGTATTTGGTGCAACCCGGTCACAGGCCCACTGGTACTGGAAATTCCGGGACAATCCGTTTGGCGCCCATAAAATTGCGGTGGCCGATTCCGCGGATGGGGTTCTGGCTGCAAATTTCTGTGGATATCCGGTTCCAATGGTTTCGGCTGTGGGGAAAGTCGGATCTTTTCTGTCCTGTCAGGGTGGAGACACCATGACCAATCCTGCATTCCGCGGGGCCGGTCTGGGCAAAAGCAGCGTTCTGACCCGAACAGCCACCTATTTCTATGATGCGTTCTGTGAAAATGAAATGCCCTTCATTTATGGTTTCAACACCGGGGTCATCCGGAAATTTGGCGAGCGATTCCTGAATTATGAATATATTTCCGGCATCCCGTATCATGTGCTGAAGCGATCCCAAATAAAGCCGGTGTCATCGGCTGCACGGCTGCTGTGGCGGTTATCCGGATTTCGTGTTGACAAAATCGACCGGATAACCGATGAATATGATCTTTTTTTTAAACGGGTGCGCCCGAATTATGGTATTCTGGTGGAACGGAATGCCGCCTATCTCCAGTGGCGATATCTGGACTGCCCGGATCATGTTCATGACTGTTTTGCGATCCGAAAACGCGGAATTCTGGTGGGATGGGGTGTTTTCAAACAAAAAGACAACGTTCTGCTATGGGGGGACGCCCTGTTTGATGACACCTGTCCGCAGGCAGCCTGGATACTGCTTTCAGAAGTGATTGGAACCGTCACGCCTGAACCGGACCGGATTGAAGGCTGGTTTTCTCCGGTACCGGCATGGTGGACCAAAACGCTTAAACACTTGGGATTTGTCAAAACAGAAGAACCCAACGGTCTGTCGCCCTGTTTCAAACGCTTCAGCAATGATTTTGATATCCCGGAACTGGAAAAACGGTTTTATTATACGATGGGAGACAGCGATCTGTTCTGATGCAATCCTAAATAGGAATATCTTTTGGGAAAAGCCGCCATTTTTTATCGTCTTCATCCAGTTATCCATCCCTTATCAGGATTCAAAACTATGTTTGGTTGGGCCATTCTTTCTATAATACAGATTGTTTATCTACCAGGCGCCATTTTTTTCAGGCTTTTCAATCGCAAAGAGATCTGCGCGCCAGGATGGCTCATTATATTTTCCACAAGTTTATTTGCAAATCTGATAATCGTTGTTGGTCTGACCTCTTTTGGTATTTATTCCAAAATGTCAGTTTTGCTGATAATGGTCATCGAATTATCTGTCTATATTCGCCTGGTAGCCAAGGCAGATAAAAAAAATCCTGTGATGAATATCTCCATTTCCGTCAGATACAAACACACGTTAGATGGACTCCTGCGCGTGTCGGGCATTTTGTTTCTGATTATATTGGGAGGGCTCGCGATATACCCAATTATTGAAAGGTTGCTCAACAGCAATCCTGGTATTTTTGATTTGTGGGACGATGTTGTCAGTTGGAACCGATGGGCCGTTGACTGGGCCGGAAACCGGTTGCCCAATATGACTATGGAATATCCACAGCTCATTCCGGCCAACTGGTCCCTGACATACATTTTTATGGAGAATACCGATATACAGATATTTGCCAAGGCGATAACCGGTCTGTTTCCACTGGCATTGGTCGGCATATTTATCGATATGACGATAAGATTTCGATCCGCATCTGCCATATTGGCCTTGATTATCCTCAGCTATCTTCTTGTAAAAATATCCGGGCCTTCTATCGGTTCGGGTTATGTCGATATCCCCGTGGCTTTTTTTGCTGCACTCAGTTTTTATGCATATTTTCTTGTAAAAGAAAAGGCCCTATCCTTTCGTTCAGGCGCACTGATCGCAGCTTTGATGGCTGGAGCAGCCTCAAATGTTAAGCAGGCGGGCATTTTTGCAGTGGTCATATTGCCGTTCTTTTTGTTGTTTTTGAACAAAAATCAAGCTAAGAAAGAAAGGCAATGGCATACTATTCTGATTGCAATGACATTGTCCGTTGTTTTGACGCTTCCCTGGTATGTCTATAAACAGATTCAGTTTTACAAAGGAACGGATATCTCAAATACGGGTTATGTCACCAACCAAATTTATGCAGAAAAATCTCTATTTAAAAGAGCAATAAATTCCTCTGCACAGATTTATAAGCTATTTGGCACTCCAAATGATTCAATGGAAAGGCGTATCGTATCACACATTGTTGGTTTGGCGATTGTCGGAGGAGCAATGCTCTCGATATTTACACCATACAATCTTGTGCTGTGGGCAATTATACTGCCTTATTATCTGATTTGGTCGATATGGTTTTGCTATGATATGCGCAATCTGACATTGGTTCTTTTACCTCTTGCGTTTTGTTCCGCTGTTGGGTTGTCAAATATGATAAGCCGAATTTACCACTTATCATCGATAGCTGACAAAAATTCATATTTGATAAAATCACTGACTGTCAATTTACCCGTTGCTCGGATTAAATTGGCTGTCATCGGTGCTGTTGCATCTGTAATGCTGGCTGGATTTACAGGGTACATGGATAAGCAATTGCTGGAATTAAACCGCTTCCTGCAATATAATGTTGGAGATTTGGAAGTTAATCGCAGGATACTGGACTTTTATGATTCAAATCAGTTAAATGGTAAAGTCATCAGCACCTATATTCCTTTTTTCATCATTCCCGAACTCAAGGACACGGTTTTTTCAAATGACTGGCGAATCGGTCAGCAAAATCCAGACGAAGCCCGTATGGTAGAAGAATTGAGCAATTCACACCCAATCTGTGGTCTTATTGAAGCAACATCACTACAAAATCACATAAAATATCTATTTATTCAAGATGGTAACCTAAACAGGGATAAAATATCAAATTCGTTGAATTCAGGTCAGATGAAACAACATTTTAAAATCAAAGGATATTCCTTTTATGAACTGTTTTGCTCGGATAATGAACCGTTACCGCAAAACAGCGGTACAAAATATGAAACAACGCATTCATACCAAAGTGGATAATCGAAAATATATCCTTTTGGAGATAATGAATTTGTGAAGGCAGCAGGGATCGGATTGGTCTTTAGTGGCTGATGTCTTGAAAAAATCAAACCCAGCCGGTAGCGCGACAACAATGTATCGGCGTAATAAACTGAAATTTCCAAGTCAATTGTTTCGTAACAGGTGTACACAATTCTGTGACCAGAGAACCTGATCTCAAAAAAATTGCTGCCGTAATTCCAGCATATGACCCTGATCACAGGCTGATCTCATTGTGTCATGAACTTCTGTCAATTGGATTTTCCACAATCGTCATTATCGATGACGGCAGCTCAGCATCTGCTCAAACCATATTCGATACATTATCGAAGAATGTCGGGATCATCATTTTACACCACCCCGTCAATCTGGGTAAAGGCAGCACACTAAAAACAGCCTTTAACCATTTGTTGGAAATGGATAAGGGGTTTCTTGGCATCATAACCATCGATGCTGACGGACAACATCTTTCCACCGATGTTTTAAGATTATCCCGTGCATTCCTGAAGGAACCATCTGCAGTTGTGTTGGGTGTACGGTCTTTCGGAAACGATATCCCTTTTCGCAGTCGTTTTGGAAATCTTCTTACCCGAAAAATCATTTATCTGCTGACAGGTCATAATATCTGTGATACCCAGACCGGACTCAGAGCAATTCCATGGCGTATTATACCAATTTTGAAGAAGTTACCTGGCGAACGTTATGAATATGAATCCACTGTCTTGCTTGATATTTTAAAATCCGGTGTCAAAATATCATCAGTTTCCATTATGACGATCTATCTTGCCAGAAACGAGTCCTCACACTTCGACCCGATTCGTGACTCGATACGCATCTATTGGGCACTGATTCGATTTTTCATAGCCTCCAAAATTGATTCAACTGGAAAAATGAATGTCATGTCGATCGATGACATACGATAGTGTGTGGACCTTTTCAACATACGACTTATGGTCTCAAAATGACAAAAATCACAATATCATCCTTTTTGAGAGCATATTTTTCTGATTCATCTGGTGACCGGAGGGTGTTATGGGCCTGAGTACCGCATTGATCAAAAAACTGGATGAATTCGATACGAAAACCAGGGATTTGTTTCTGGATTTCATGGATGAAGTCGAGGAAAAAACCAGGACCATTACTGTTGGCAGAGCGGATTTTACCGAACTGACAGAAACCGTTCAACGTCTGGCAGAGGCTCAGAAACAAACCGAACAGCGGATAGGGGAACTGACAGCTTCACAAAATCGTCTCGCAGAGGCCCAGGAGCGGACTGAACAGCGGATCGGGGAACTTACAGTTTCACAAAATCGCCTCTCAGAGGCTCAGGAGCGGACTGATCAGCGAATTGGAAAACTGACAGAGGCCCAGGAGCGCACCGATCAGCGAATTGAAAAACTGACAGAAGCCCAGGAACGCACCGAACAACAGATCAAGGAGTTGATGCTTTCGCAAAATCAGACCGGACAACAGATTCAGGAACTGACAGCCATGCAAAAGAGGTTTGCCGAATCCGAGGACAGGCTGAAACAGTCAATGGATGGTCTGGCAGAGGCCCAGCGGCAAACCGAAAAGACTTTGAAAAAATATATCGTCGATCACGAGATTGTTAAAAAGCAGATGGGCGGTCTGACCATGAGTGTGGGATATGGCATTGAGGACAGACTCATTCCCAAAATGAAGGCAGCCGCTCTGCATGAATTCGGCATTGACGTTTCCCTGGTGGACCGTCGGAATGTCGTCTACCCCGATGGGAAATATGATGAGATCAATATTTATTGCGAAGGCAACCGGAGCGGAAAACCGGTTTTCATCATTGGAGAGGCCAAAGCCCAGCCGGGAAAAAAGGATTTTGATCGCTTCAGTCAGTTGCTCGACCGGCTGAAGCAGCATTTGAAGGGGGATATCGAGGCATTTATGGTGGGGTATCAGTATGCGCCGGACGTGGAATCCTACGCGAACCGGAAATATCCGCATATCCGGCGTTACAAGACGTTTCAACTTTTGATGTTTTCGGAATGATCTTCTGATTATGGGTATGGTCCATGCTAAATGAAGATGCACTGATTCCATTTCATTCGTCTGATCCCACCGGCAAACGCGTCCTGGTTCTGGCCCCGCATCCGGATGATGAAACCATCGGGTGCGGGGGAACCCTTGTGCTGCATGCTCTGGCCGGTGATCCGGTCCGGGTCATCTTTTTGACCAACGGGGCCAAAGGGGATATATCGGGACGATTTGATCGTGAGACATATATCCGGATTCGCCAGCAGGAAGCCCGGTCTGCCTGTGCCTGTCTGGGAATCACCGATATTGAATTCTGGCC
>DFZE01000271.1:11045-46445 GCA_002382065.1 Desulfobacteraceae bacterium UBA4064 | reverse complement strand
ACCGGCAAGCACCAGAACAAATACGACCGCCATAGCCATACCCGTAGCGGTTTCCATTTTTTTGGAAGTACCCAGAAACGGGCAGTTCCCCAGATACTGCATCAACAGAATGTTGTTGACCAGAACAAAGCTGATAATCATGACAACATAATCGCCCATCGGTTGCCTCCTATTTCTTGCCCAGGACATTCATGACACACAGCATCAATCCCAGGCATACAAATGCGCCGGGGGCTTCCACCATAAACGTGAATGGCATGAATGAATCACCAAATACGGCTTTCCCCAGAAAAGTACCGGACCCCAAAACCTCCCGCAGAGACGCCAGTGCAGTCAATGAAAGACCATATCCGATTCCGAGTCCAAGCCCGTCGGCAGCAGACGCCATCATTCCGTTCTTGTAAGCGAACGCTTCGGCTCTACCCAGCGGGATACAATTCACGACGATGAGCGGGATAAAAATGCCCAGTTTAAGAAACAACGGATAGGTATATGCCTGCATCATCAATTCAACGACAGTGACAAACGTTGCGATAACAATGATAAAGCATGCGATCCGGACTTTGGACGGAATGATTTTTCTGAGTGCGGAGACAAGAACGTTTGAGCATAACAATACGAAGGTGACGGCAATACCCATACCAATACCATTTTCTACGGTTTTGGTGACAGCCAGAATGGGGCACAGTCCCAAAACCAGCCTGAAAGGGGGTATTTCTGCCCAAAGCCCTTTTGTAAATTCCTGAGTGATCGTTTTTGCCATTGGTTGCTCCCTATTTATTAAAGGCTTTCAATTTTTCGGCAAGCTGAGGTTTCACCTGTTTATAAAGGTTGCCTGCTTCGGTTACAGCGCCTGCGACCCCTTTTGACGTAACGGTTGCGCCCGAAAGCGCATCAATTTTTCCGCCTTCGGATTTTACCTTGAATTCTTCGGTCAACATCATGCCTGCAAACTGTTTGGAAAATTTGGGATCACTCTGGGCCTTGGACCCGATNNTGAAATATTGACGCCGACCACCATTCCGATATCCCCGCCAAAACCCTTTCCAGAGGCTTCAAAGGTAACCACATCCGGTTTGCCGTTGACAACACCGACAAAAAAGCTTTCTTCCTTATCGCCGACTTTCAGCTTGAAGCGGTCCTTTATCGGATCATTTGTGGCGCCTGCGGTTTCCACCAGAATTTTTCGAATGGCAGGTCCTTTGACAAACTCCAGTTGCTGGTTTTCAATTTTATCCTTTGTTCCGTCCCGAAGCGCCGCCAGCAGTCCACCGGAAAATGAACTGAGAACGGTCAGAACCACCACCATTTTTATCATTTCACGCATGATCGATCACCTTTCCCAATGCTTTTGGTCTGATTTTGTCCAAAAGGGGATTTGCGATATTAAACAGAAGGACCGCAAACACCACGCCATCCACATATGCGCCGATATTTCGTATCAGCATGGTCATGACCCCTGCGCCTGCACCATACAGCAGCATGGGAATGAGATTGACCGGAGAGGATGAATCATCGGTTGCCAGAAAAAAAGCGCCGATCAGGGTGTAGCCGGTCAGGAGATGAAAAAACGGGTCGGCAAATTTAACCGGGTTGGCGATATTGAACAGCAACGCGGTGATGAACACGCCCGCCAGAAAGGATATCGATATTTCCCAGCGGATAAATCCCCGGACGATGAGATACAATCCGCCCAGGATCAGGCCCAGACCGAATGTCGCGCCGATACCGCCGGTCTGCATGCCCAGAAGCAGGCTGCACAGGGGATAGTTGGCCGCCGCAGCAGCCCCGTGCTGTTTGACCGCAGCCAGCGGATAGATCATGTTGAACCCAAAATCATAATTGACCAGGGCGGCGTTGAAATCGAACAGGCCCTTCCAGCTCACCATGATGATGGCATAACCGATCAGCGCCGGATTGAAGGGGTTGCCGCCGATACCGCCATAAATATGTTTGCCGACAAACAGGGCCACACAGGTACCGATGATGACCGCCCACCAGGGAACAGTCGCCGGCATCAGCATGGCCAAAAGGAGACCGATGAGGGCGGCGTTGCCGTCTCCGATGCTGTATGCCCTGCCGGTCATCCGGTTGGCGGCCAGTTCCCACAGCATGGCGGTGGAAACCGACAGGCAGACCACCCCGAGTGCGGGAAGACCATACAAAAAGACACCAAACAGTACAGCGGGGATGGCTGCGGCAATCGTATGAACCTGCCGCACCGGAATGCTGCTGCCATCGTGCCAGAATGGCGCCGGTGAAACAATCAATTTCTTCTGATCAACCATTTTCAGCCTCCACTGCCTGACTCTGGGCCAATTCATGTTTTGCCAGTTGGATATATTGGGAAATGGGGATTCTGGATACACAGACAACGGTACACAGACCGCAGTCCACACAGGAATGAAGATCATAGAGATCGGCCCCTTCCTGGTATTGCCGGGCTTCCAGAAAACGCACCAGCATGTTCACCTGAATACGGGCCGGGCAGACCCGGACACATTCACCGCAATTGATACAGGGATAGTCCGAATACAGCGGTATGGTCGCGCCATCCTGGACCAGAATGGCATCCGTATCCGGCTCGACCGGATGGTCTTCGGAATACAGGGCAAATCCGGTCATGGGCCCTCCCTTGATAATCCGGTCCTTTTCCTGCAACGATATGTTGAACGCGGCCAGAATATCCCGGACGGGTGTGCCGATCGGCGCAGATACCAGTTGTTGGGAGCCATCCTTATTGATCAGGGTCAGGAGTTTTTCAGAAGGGATCGTTGCCGTTTCAAATGCATCCGCCAGGGCGGCAACCGCTTCCACGCTGATCAGGAATACCCCCATATCCAGGCAGGTTTTTCCGGCGGGAACGGTTTGGCCCATCACCTGTCCGACAGCCAGTTTGGGCAGGGCCGAGGGATACACCGTATCCACGAACTGAATTTTGGCGCCGATATGCCCATATCCCTGAACAAAATCCTTGCATACCGCAATCCGGACATCCTGAACCCCGGATATCTGTTTTAAAATGGCAATGCCGGATGTCACCGCATCCAGTCGGGTGTTGACCACATGCTGGCGGGTGGCCACCATCAGATCGCTGTCCATGCCGCAGACAATGATGGTCTGAATCGATTTGTCCGCATTTTCAAAATCCGCAAAGGAAGCGCCGCCCGGAATGGCGCCCAAAAACTGTTTTACGGTTTCCAGGGTCTGCTCTCCGGCAGCATCGGCAAATGCCGTATCCGGTGTTTTTTCCGGGGAACAGGACAGGGTAACGGCCGTCTGTTGTTTCCCGTATTCGCCGATATGGGGGGATATATCGGCAATCGTCCCGTTGACAGCGGAAATGATATACGTGTCATCCCCCTCACACAGCATCAGCTTCTGACCGGTCGTTACGGAATCGCCTGTTTTTAACAGCAGATTGGCGCGGCTGGTAAAGCTGCGCTCCAGGAAATAGGTGACGGTTCCGGAAGGCTGGACTGAAATGGGGCTTTGCGGTTTTTTATTGATGGGAGCATAGTGTATCCACGGTTTCGTAAATCCAAAAAAAGATTTTTTTAACATAGATTCAACCCTTTTTTCCGATGTAACGCATTGAACGATCTGGTGGCCATCTAATTGGCGGCATGACAGGCGGCGCATTCCACAGGGCCGGCGCCAATCTGCTGATGGCATTCAATGCACTGGGCATGAAACGCATTTGTTTTGGTCATCATTTCATAATCTTCATAGTCGGCCGGGTCGTGGCAGTCTGTGCAGGATTCGGGTTTGGCTGTATCCCCCTCAGCCTTGTGACACGCCGAACATGCCAGAAAATCGGAGTCCTGTCCGGGAGGATGATGATGACAATCATTGCAGGAAAGACCATAGCCCATGTCTGCCGAGTGGGTTTTATGATCGAACAGCACGCTTCCGGCAACACCTTTGTACATGATTCGAACGGGCTGATCCGGTTTTTTTGCAGAAAAAGCAGCATAACTGAACAACCCGATAATCAGCAGGATAGCCGTCATGCTGTAAGCAATCTGCAAATGCTTTTTGGAGGTCATGTCGCAGAAAATCCTTTCACGGTGAAATAGTTATCAACCTGAAAATCCGATACAATAAATCTTGAATCGCCTAACACAATGTGGATTCGGTTTCAAGATAATTTTCAGGTATGGCCGATAAAAACCATGTCGATTTCATTTCAGTTAACGATAACAATGGAGACATCCTTTACCGTATGGATCACTTTCTGGGAAACACTTCCCATCAGAAACTCCTGAACTCCGGACAACCCCCGACGTCCCATCACAATGATCTGATATCCTTTTTGGGCTTCATCCACGATATCCCGGGCAACACCGTTTTTCTTTTTCTGAACCTTTTGAACAATCCGGCTTTCGTTGAAACCGGCTGCAATCAGAACATCCGTTGCGCGGCCCATGGCCTCATCGATCAACTGGCGTTTTCGATCTTCAAGTTGGCAGAATGTGCTCTGCTGAGACATGAAATAGGGTGTCAGTTCCGGGCTGTTCATATCGCATAACGCAGCCGTATCCTGCAAAATACTTAACAGGGTAATGTCGTTATCCGGGTTAAACACGCCGGCAATAAATTCGGCCACACGCAGGGCATTGCTGGAATCGTCAATCGGAACCAATATTTTTTGCGCCATTTTCAACCTCCTGGTTTGATTTGGTTTAATACGATGAATTGCAGCAAAAAAACTTCAGGGCCCATGATCAGGAATTTTGAAGGCATCGAAATGCCAAACCCGGTTCATTGATGAGCACTTTCGTGAACAAAGAAATAAAAATCGGGTTAAAAGAGGTTAAAGTTTCAACACGATAACTTTCAGGATAATGGTTTTGCGAAGAACGATAGCGCACCCAAAATCTTTATCCGNNAAAGATTTTGGGTGCGCTATCTGTCGGGAATGGCCGGCAAAGGTTTATCCCCTCCCTGCCGCCTTCCCAAAATCATTATCTGGAAAACTTTAGCCATGTCAGCACGCGTGATATTCCATCGGGGGATCGTAACGGCCACGCTTGAAGGTGATGGTGTGCCGGGTGTTTTTGGAAGAGATTTCAAATCGGTCTGAAAGGGTGGAGGCATTGGGGCAGCGGTTGCAGCGGATCTGATGGCCAAACCATTTGAGCCGCTCGATGATCAGAAAATTTCCCATCGGTATCTCCTGGCGGATGCAGGAGGTTTTATTGGAAATAAACTGATTATAACGGTTATGGTATGGCATTTTGCATAATGCCGTTGGGAAATGATCAATCTCTTCGGCGATTGCTGCTGTTGATAATCCGCATCCATTGTTTTTCGACCCATTCCAAATGGGTAGCCATCTCATTTCGGGAGCGTTCGGCCTCCCGGCTTTTGATGGCTTCGAAAACCTGGCGATGGTGGCAACATAAAAGCGGAAGGTTATCGTTTTCCTGGCTGAGACTTTCAAGAACAGTACACAGAAAATCATCTGCCAGATCAAAAATATGCTTCAGGATATGGACCCTCAAAAAATTGTGCGTGGCCTGGGCTATGGACAGATGGAAGTTCAGATCATCGGTAAGGGTGAATCCACCGTTCTGAGTATCGGCCTCCATTTTGACTATTGGCTGCTCGATGGCTTCAAGGTCGGAATCGGTTCGGCGTTGGGCCGCCAAAAATGCCGACGACAGCTCAATGTCCTTTCTGATTTCATAAAGATGGAACAGTGTTCTGTTATCTTCACGCAAAATATGACGCAAGGGTTCCATGACCATTTCATTACTGACGTTTTTGACAAATATTCCCTGTCGTTTTTTTATTTCCACGAACCCCAAAGTCTCAAGTGTGCTGAGCGCCTCTCGCAAAGAAGGACGTCCAACCCCGAGCAGTTCGGCGAATTCTCGTTCGGATGGCAACTGCTCATTCGGCTGAAGTTGCCCATCCTTGATCAACTGTTGAACCTGAAGAATAATCTTTTCCGGGACCGTACTGGGTTTGATGCGCTGATAAATGGCTTTTTTCATCATCTTAATCCTTAATCTTTGGTAAAACCAACGATCATTCATGTTTTTTATCATCCTAATTCAGATTGCCATTTTTCTCAACATAATTTATGGTCCACCGGATTGTATCCCGATTATATTCAATTATATTAATATTATTTACATGATATTCGATATGAATAGTTGACGGACAATCAGAATTCAATCCTGACTCCATTGGTATTCCCTGTTAATTCTGGGCCTATAATATCTGTGGTCTTACCAGTTAATACAGGTGATTAGCATTCTCAACAGATTAACAAAAAGGAGGAAGTTTCCAATGAAACCATCGCGCTTATTCAGTTTTGCATTTGCAATTCTTCTGTTCTGCAGTTTGACCCCGCTGGCTATGGCCAAAACCATCAACTGGAAAATGGCCTCGTCCTGGCCGGACGGTACGATCCTGCAGTGGGCTGCAGATGTTTTTGCCGACACGGTGGGAAAGCTTAGTGGCGGAAGGTTGGTCATCAAAAGTTATGCGGCCGGAGTCCTGATGGGGGCACTGGAGGTTATGGATGGTGTCAAGACGGGCAGCGTCGATATTGCCCACAGTTCGCCAGCCTATCAGATGGGAAAACTCAAGGCTTCCCCCCTGTTCGGCTATATTCCCTTCGGGATGGAGGTCATCCCCTATCTGACATGGTTTTACCAAAATGACGGGCAGGCCCTCTATCAGGAACTTTATGCCCAATACAAACTTGGATATGCCACTGCCTGCGGCATTCTCCCGTCAGAGAATCTGGCCTGGTCCAACAAACCGATCCGGTCCATGGCCGATTTCAAGGGTCTCAAATTCAGAACATCCGGTTTCTGGGGAGAAATTCTTACCGATGCCGGCGCAGCCGTTGTCATGCTTCCTGCCGGTGAGATATACGAAGCGCTCCAGCGCAAGGTGCTCGATGCCGGAGAATTCAGCATCCCGTCCATGGACAAGGATCTTGCATTTCACGAAACAGCCAGGTATCTGCTGGTTCCCGGAATCCATCAGCCCAGCACCTTGCTGGATATCACCATCAACGAAAAATCCTGGCAGGCACTTCCCGATGATTTGAAGGCCATTGTCAAGACGGCGGCCCAGGCGACGACCCTTAACCTGCTCACCCGATGCATCAACGAAGACATCAAGGCCCTTTCCTTTTTTAAAGACAAAGGCGTTCAGATCGAATACCTGTATCCCGCCATTCAAAAGGAACTGCTCGTAAAAACCAACGCCCTGCTCGACAAAAAGGCTGCGGATGATCCATTTTTTGCCAAGGTACTGACGTCACAGCGCAAATTCATGGAGAGCTACAGTACCTATAACAACCTGATGACGCCCAATGTAAAATAGACGCACGCCCGCAAACGGGCAGGAGCGACGCTTCTGCCCGTTTACCGATGTTATGGTCATCGCCAAGTCCACAGGAGATTATTCATGAAGGCTGTTGACACATTCTGCAAATGGATTGATTGGCTCAGTGATGCGACTGCNNGCGGTACCTATTTTCTGCTTGGGGAGGCCTATACCCTGAAAAAAGGCAGGCAAGTCGGAATCGACATTTTTTCTTCCCGGTTCAGCCCCAGAACCTGTGCCCTGATTGACATCGTCCTGTATCTGCTGTTTTTTTTTCCGCTGTGGATCGGTCTCGCCTACTTCCTTGTCCCGTATGTCTACTTTTCATTCCAACTCCAGGAACGATCGATGCAAGGCTACTGGCAACCCATCATTTATCCGTTTAAAGCCATTATGCTTCTTGGCGTCTGCCTTCTCCTGCTTCAGGGCGCAGTCGAATTCATCCGCCGGATCGACACGGCCATGAAAGGAAAATGATTTATGAGTCCCGATCTGATGGTTCTGCTGATGTTTGTCACGCTTTTTGTCGGGATATTTCTGGGCTATCCGACAGCCTTTGTTCTGGGTGGTGTGGCCATGATTTTTGGACTGTTTGACAGCGGCACCCAGATATTTGGTCTGTTCATCGCCAGGCTGTATGACCTGATGAAAAACTATACGTTGCTGGCTGTTCCCCTGTTTCTTTTCATGGGCGTTTTTATGGAGCGGTCCGGAGTCGCCAAACGCCTCTTCAACACCCTGCATCTGTTGTGGGGCGGAATCCGGGGTGGACTGGGCATCAGTACTGTTGCCATTTCGACGCTTTTTGCCGCTACAACCGGTGTTGTCGGTGCATCCGAGGTGACCATCGGACTGATGGCCCTGCCTTCCATGCTCAAGCACAACTATAACCGGGCGATGGCCTGTGGCGCCATCTGCGCAGGGGGCGCCCTGGGGATTCTGATTCCGCCCAGCGTGATGATTGTGATCTATGGCCCCATTGCGCGGCTGTCTGTTGGCAAGCTGTTTCTGGGAACCGTGGCGCCCGGTTTGCTGCTCAGCCTGCTCTATAGGCTCTACATCGGTTTGCGATGTTATTTGAGGCCACAGGATGGCCCCCCCATGCCACAGGCGGAACGGGATATACCGACACGTCAAAAAATTCTGATGCTGCTCACCTCGGTAATTCCGCCGGGCCTGTTGATCATGGCCGTTCTGGGCAGTATTTTTTATGGGTATTGCCGCGGTTACCGAAGCGGCTGCCATCGGTGTCATCACCAGCATGATTCTGGCAGCCTGTTACGGCCAGTTGAATTTCAAGACCCTGAAACAGGCCGGATATGAAACCCTGTCCATCACCAGCATGATCCTGATGATCGCTGTCTGCGCGTCCTTCTTTTCCACGGTTTTTGTCAGCATTGGCGGCGATGATGTGATCAGTCAGTTTTTTCTGAACCTGCCCTTTGGCAAACGGGGTGTTCTGATCGTTATCCAGTTGCTGCTGATCATTATGGGACTGTTCATCGACTGGATGGGGATTCTGTTCATAGTGGTTCCGCTGATTACCCCTATTGCTGCGGAGCCGGGATTTGATCCGATCTGGTTTGCCGTGCTGGTGATGGTCAATCTTCAGATTTCCTTTCTGACACCGCCCTTTGCCTATTCAATTTTCTATCTGAAGGGCATCACGCCGCCTGAAGTCAGAACGACAGATATCTACAGGGGTGTACTGCCGTTTGTGGCCATTCAGATTTTTGTAGTTGTGCTGTGTATCCTCTTCCCGTCCCTGTTGACGGCACTGCCTTCGCTGTTAATCAAATAAAAAGGGCTGTCTCATGAAATCTTTCCCGAATCCGGTCAAGCGGGTCACCCTCTTCATCCAGTGCATTGTCGATGGCATCTATCCGGAAGTGGCCGAATCGATGGTTCGCATTTTCGATCGCCTGAACATCCCGGGGGATTATCCCGCAGGCCAGACGTGCCGTGGTCAACCGGCGTTCAATGCGGGCTATCGCACGGCCGCCAAACAGGCCGCCAAGCATACCATCAATGTCTTTGAGAAGTCGCCGCTGATCGTCTGTCCATCCGGCTCCTGCGTGGCAATGGTGCGCCATCACCTCGCAGAACTGTTTGCCGATGAACCGGCATGGCTCGCCAGGGCCACGGCCGTGGCAAACAGGACGTTTGAACTGACCGAATTTCTGGTGGATGTGCTGAAGGTGACCGATCTGGGGGCTTCGTACGACGGCCGGGTTACCTATCATGACTCCTGCCACCTGCTGCGTACATTGGGCGTGCGGTCACAGCCAAGAGAACTCCTGTCCAATATTCGGGGGCTGGAATTTGTCGAGATGACCGATTCCGATCGCTGTTGCGGCTTTGGGGGTACATTTTCGGTCAAGTATCCGGAGATTTCAACGGCCATGGTCGCCGAAAAAGTTAAAAACATCCTCGCAACGGGCGCAGATACCGTGGTGGGTTGCGACATGGCCTGCCTGATGAACATCGAGGGTTATCTTTCCCGCCACAATCATCCTGTACGGGTGAAACATATCGCGCAATTACTGGCTTTGTAAGGAAGAAATCATGACTATTTATTCCACCCATAAATACATGGAGGCCGCCAGCGCCGCCATTGGAGACCAAAACCTTCAAAAGGCGCTATCCGGTTTTCAGCACCGCATGGGTCCGGCCACGGCTGAAATGTATCGCCAGCTCCCGGAGGGCGCCGGATTGCGTGACCGGGCCCATGCAATCCGCATGATAGGCATCGAAAATCTTGATATTCTTCTTGAAACCCTGGCCGAATCGCGCCGGCCATTCACAAAACCCGCGACCAGATCGGACGCCTGTTTACCGAGAAGCTGGGCATTGACTACACAAACGATCTACCGACCCGGGCGGCCCGGAAGTCGCTGCGTGAAAAATTTCTTCAAGCCGAAATGGGAGTCACCGGATGCAATCTGGCCTGCGCCGAGACGGGTCACATCACGACGGTCTCCAACGAAGGCAACATCCGTATGTCCAGCACCCTGCCCCGGGTGCACGTGGCCTTTATGGGCATGGAACGTGTGGTGGCTTGCCTGGAGGACCATGATCTTCTCTTCCGGCTGCTTTCCCGGGGAGCGGCTGCACAGAAGCTGGGAGGATATGTCAGTTATGTGGGTGGCCCCGGTGGGGAGCACGCCCCCGATGGTCCCCGCGAGTTTCATCTGGTTGTCATCGATAATGGCAGAAGCCGTATCCTGGCCGATCCGGCCTTTCGTGAGATACTCTGCTGTATCCGATGTTCGGCCTGTCTGAATGCCTGCCCGGTTTATGGAAAAATTGGCGGCCACGCATACGGGAGCCCTTACTCCGGGCCGGTGGGGTCAGTGGTTACCCCGCTGCTCATCGGACCCCAGTACGCCAAATATCTGTGCCTGGGTGAAAGTTTGTGTGGAGCCTGCAAGGATGCATGCCCGATCAATATTGACCTGCCCCGTATGTTGCGTGAACTGCGTTACCGTATTGCAGAGGGAGATGCGGGGTGGGGCATATTGCCCACAAGCGCCGGCGAACGGCTCATTTTTGGAATCTGGGCGTTACTGACACGACATCCGGTTTTTTACCAAATCGCCCTTCACCTGGGTGCAATGGCCCAATCCGTTCTTCCCCGTAACAACGGTTTTATCCGCCATATTCCCGGGCCCATGGGTGCGTGGACACGCTCGCGTGATTTGCGCCGGATCAATAAAAAGCCGTTCAGAGAGCGGTTCACCGACAAAAGGAGTACCCAGTGATTATGCCGCCTTCTCATCAGGAAACATTTATCGCCGACGTCCGCAGCGCCTTGGGGCATTCCCGGGGCAGCGCCCGCTCCAGGTATGAGCGATTGCTGGGTCAACCGATCTCGCCGGCTTCCGGGCAGGTTCTTGAAGCAGTCCGTCTGCGTACGCGATCGGATCGTCATGCGCTTCTTGACATCTTATGCGAACAGGCCCGCTAAAACTCAAGGTAATCCCTGTAGCAGACACGGTTGGGGCAACGACGGCCATCGCCGATCTTGTCGCATCTACGACACCGGAATGGGGTACCCAAAAATCGGTTATCCGCTGGCGCCATCCATTGCTGGACGAGCTGAATCTGGAAACCGCGCTGGCCGGGCAAAAGGTTCCGGTAACCACGACATGCATGGTCAAAGATGCAGACATCATCAAACAGAAACAGGGCATCCGCCAGAGGATCGTCGATGCTTACATCGGTATCACATCCGCTGATTTCTGTCTGGCCCATACGGCCACTTTGGTGTTGAAGACCCGCGAAAACCAGGCCCGTGCGGTTTCCCTGGTGCCATCCATTCACGTGGCCGTGATTAGGCTGGAGCAATTATTGGCCGATCTGAAGGAGTTGTATGCGCTGCTTCGATGGGATGCCTGCCAGCAGGCGGAAGGATTGACCCACCACATGGTCATGATTTCGGGACCCAGCAAAACTGCGGATATCGAGCTGGTCATGGTACATGGCGCCCACGGCCCCAGAGAAGTCCATCTGGTTGTGATCACAGGAGGATGAAACCTTACGCCAGATCGTCGATATCCTCGATCTGAATGGAAAACTGTTTGAGTGCAATGCCGTAATCTCTGCAGAAATCCTGAATGCCTGCCATCTTCTCCTGCGACTGATTCCTGAATGAAATCAGCAAGGTGGTTACCCCGTTGGTTTTCAGAATTTCCGGAAGATTTTCAAAAGATCCCAGTACGGAAAAACCCTGAAGTTTTTTTCCAATTTTCAGTGGGTCATCATCGATGAAACCGGCCGGTTTGATATTCAGTCCATGATTGTGCAGAATTTCCCGAAGCAGAATTTCCCCGCCCCTTCCGGCGCCGTATATGACCACGATTTCACCAGCCAGGGTTTTTCGTCGCATGGCATCTCCGGTCAACCGGAAAAATCCGCGGGTTCCCAGAAGCGCTGCGGTGGTCAACAACCAGTCGATAATGAAAATACCTTTTGAGAAATCCTCGAAGCGATAGACAAACGTCACCAGCGTAACGGACAGAAACGTGGCAAACGTGGAGGCTTTCAGATAAACGGCAACATCATTGGAACTCATGTAGCCCCAGATGCCCCGATAGACCCCCACTGCAAAAAAGGCGACGAGTTTGCAGGCGATGACAGCCGGCAGCGATTTTAAAAATATTTTGAAGTAAAACAGAAAATCCGTTGAATCAAAACGCAGGCGGTAAGACAGGTAATACGAAAACGCGATCATGCCAAAGTCCAGGATGACCAGAAGCAGTTGCCGCTTGTAGGTGAGATCGATCAGAATTGGGGTGAATGTCCGGTTTCTGAGCATTGAAAATTCTTTTTCCTGGTAAACCCGCAATTGGGAGAGATAAATTCCCATTAACAGAACGGCAATGAGAACCGGGATGATGGCCGACGGTGCGGTCAGGGAGTCGTTGCGATAAACAAACACCGCACCAACACCGGATACGGCGCTGACGCCGTACAGAAATAACACGGCGGAACGTTCACTGAATCCCATCAGCACCAGCCGGTGCGAGGCATGGTCACGACCACCGGTGGAGGCTTTCCGGCCGCTTAAAATCCGGATCAGGGTGACCAGTGTGGTGTCCATGATGGGGATCATGACGATCATGACCGGTGCGGCAACCCCGGACAGGGGAGCCATGACGGGCGTTTGTGAAATCATCAGCGTGAGAATGGAGATGAGGAAACCGATCGTCAGGCTGCCGCAGTCTCCCATGAATATGGTGGCCGGGTTGAAATTGAACAGCAAAAAGGCAGCCAGCGCCGCCGCCATCATCGCGGCAATATGCGCGCAATCCGGATGAATGCCATGAAAAATGGCAACGATCGTAAGCGCGGATATCATGCCGATACCGGCACACAGTCCATCCATATTGTCGAGAAGGTTGAAGGCATTGGTGATGCCGACAATCCAGAAAATGGTCAGGAGGGTATCCAGGGTCATGGATTCAAACCAGTTGAGACGAAACCCGAGAAATGCCACCATGGACGCCACCAGAATCTGACCCAGTAGCTTGGTCTGGGGTTTTAAACGAACCAGATCATCCACCAGCCCCAGAATGAACACAGCGGTCATGCCAATCCAGGCGACAGTGGCAACAGGCAGGATATTGCCATAATCATATGAAAAAAGATGCAGAAATTCGCCAAAATCGATATGAAAGAGAAGTGGAATTGAAATGGATGTATAGATGGCAATTCCACCCATCAGGGCGGTTGGCTTTTTATGCCATCTGTCGGCTGTCGGGTTGGCGACCCATCCCTGTATGGTGGCACCCTTGCGGACCACCGGCGTCAGAATGACACAGGCAGCAAAGGATATCAGGGCAAGAAAATACGGCATGAACAACTTGAAATCCGTTATAAGAGTGGGAATCTTTTCACGCGGGGACGAATCATTCCGGTTTTATGACCGTTCATGTGATTTGGGCGGTGCTGACCAGCGGCCTGAAGATGATGGCGCTCAGGTTTTACATCGTGAGAGTTGCATCCCGCCTTTGCCGGTCCATGCCAGAAAACGGCGGAGGATGGACATGGTTTTTTTAAACACGGCAATGACAGGGAATCTGACCATTTACTGCACCCACTGAACCCGGTTGTCCGGATCTTTTCCTTCGATAACCTCTCCAATCACGACGGCTTTTTCATCCATGGCATTCAGTCGTTCCAGAACATCCTGAACACCCTGGTCCGGGACAACGACAACCATGCCGATACCGTTGTTGAAGGTTCGCATCATTTCTGCATCATCGATGTTTCCGGCCTGTTGCAGAAACTTGAAAATGGGCGGAATTTCCCATGAGCCCTTTTTGACAAGGATGCTGCAGGATTTGGGAATGATTCGAATAATATTGTCGGTTATCCCCCCACCCGTAATATGCGCCAGGCCGTGAATGGATAAATCCCGGATCATCCGCAACACGGTATCGGCGTAAATACGGGTTGGTGTCAGAAGTTCTTCTCCAAGGGTTTTGCCAAACTCGGGGATATGCGCGTCAATTTTCAGATTGAGGACATCAAAGCAGATTTTTCGGACCAGGGAATACCCATTGCTGTGAAGACCGCTGGACGAGATGCCAATGAGCTTATGACCCATGCGAATGCCGGAACCGTCGATGATTTTGCTGTTATCCACAATGCCGACGGCAAATCCGGCCAGATCATATTCATTGGTTGCATAAATGCCAGGCATTTCTGCAGTTTCCCCGCCTATCAGGGCACAGTTGGCTTGCCGGCATCCCTCGCCGACGCCGGTGACAATGTCTTTGACAATTCGTTCATCCAGTTTGCCAATTGCCAGATAATCCAAAAAAAACAATGGCTTGGCACCCTGAACAAGAACATCGTTGACACTCATGGCCACCAGGTCGATGCCGATTGTATGATGCATATCCATCATGAACGCAATTTTCAGTTTGGTTCCAACACCGTCCGTGGCGCTGACCAGAACCGGTCTTTCCAGATTGGACACATTCAGGGAAAACAGACCACCAAAGCCACCGATTTCACCCATGACACCGGATCGGGGTGTCTGGCTGGCAATATTTTTAATCGTGTTGACCAGATTGTTTGCCATGTCGATATCAACACCCGCGCCTGCGTAGGTCAACGGTTTGTCCATTTAAAACTCCTTATCACGAATAGTCAGTAAATTTGAATGGTAATAGTTATCCATATTTTGCTGAAAAGTCAAAACATTTTTTGACATGGCGGAAGATGTATTGTATTAGCCTGTTGAGTGGTATCGCTTTCAAAATGCTGTGTGAAGTGACCCCACGCGCCACCCGTCACCGTTTTTTGTATCCGAGGAGTTGATTCGATGAACAACAGATTTGCCCGGCTGGACCGGTTGCCGCCCTATGTGTTTGCAACCGTAAACAAAATCAAGATGGATGCCCGGCATGCCGGAAAAGATATCATTGATCTGGGTATGGGCAACCCGGATCTCGGTACGCCCAAACACATTGTGGACAAATTGATTGAGGCTGCGCAAAAACCCCACAATCATCGCTATTCGGCCTCCATGGGAATTACGCGTCTCAGGGCTGCCATTGCCGACTGGTATAAACGCCGGTTTGATGTGGATATCAATCCGGATACCGAGGCAATTGTCACCATCGGCATCAAGGAAGGCCTGTCCCACCTGGTGCTGGTAACCATCAGGCCAGGAGATGTGGTATTCACACCCAATCCGACGTATCCGATTCACCCGTTTTCCGCCATCATTGCCGGTGGCGATGTCCGCGGAATTCCGGTGGGGCCGGAACAGAATTTTTTTGAGAATCTGCTCAGCGCCACCAAACAGACCTGGCCGCGTCCCAAGATTCTGATTATTTCATACCCCCACAACCCCACCACAGAGGTGGTGGATCTGGAATTTTTCCAGAAAATCGTCGATTATGCCAAAGCGCATGATATTCTGGTCATTCACGACTTTGCCTATGCCGATCTGGTGTTTGACGGGTATCAGGCCCCGAGCTTTCTCCAGGCCAAGGGCGCAAAAGAGGTGGGCGTCGAGTTCTTTTCCCTGTCCAAAAGCTACAGTATGGCCGGCTGGCGGATGGGGTTTTGTGTCGGGAATGCGGAAACCGTGGCAGCCCTGAAACGAATCAAAAGCTATCTGGATTATGGTGTTTTTCAACCCATTCAGATTGCCTCGATCATTGCGCTGAATGGTCCTCAGGAATGTGTCGGGGAAATGTGTGATACCTACAAAGAGCGACGGGACGCGTTGATCTCCGGGCTCAGCCGGGTGGGATGGGATATCAAAAGTCCAAAGGGCACCATGTTTGTCTGGGGAAAAATTCCGGAACAGTATCAGCACATGGGTTCGGTGGAATTTGCCAAATTTCTGATCAATGAAGCCGGGGTCGCTGTATCACCGGGCCTTGGCTTTGGAGAATACGGGGATGATTATGTCCGCTTTGCCCTTATCGAAAATGCCATGAGAATCAATCAGGCAATCCGCGGCATTCGAAAAGTCATGTAAAATGGGTGACAGGGATGCGGGATGCACAGGTATCCGCGTATCGGGGTGTATGAAAAAAGGGGGAATCATTTTCCGGGAGATCAGTGAATGAGAACGATTCAGGTAGGCCTTTTGGGATGTGGCACCGTGGGGTCAGGCGTGGCCAAACTGCTGTTGCATCAAAACGATATCATACAAAAACGACTTGGCGCAGCCATCCGCCTTAAATCAATTGCAGACATCGATGTGCACCGGGACAGGGGGTTTCCTCTGGATTCAAACCTGTTTACAACGGATGCCCGATCTGTTGTCGATGATTCGGACATCGATATTGTCATTGAGGCCATTGGCGGAACCGACATGGCCAAAGATCTGATTCTTCGGGCCATCGAAAACGGCAAGCAGGTGATTACAGCCAACAAGGCCCTTCTGTCCGACCAGGGCAGCCAGTTATTCCGGGCCGCTGCAGCAAAGCATGTTGACCTGGGGTTTGAAGCCAGTGTGGGGGGGGGCATGCCGGTCATCAAGACGCTTCGGGAATCCCTGGTGGGGAATACCATTGCCTGCATGAGCGGCATCCTGAACGGGACCTGCAATTATATCCTGTCAAAAATTACCGATGAACACTGCACCTTTGAAGCCGGGCTGAATGAGGCTCAGAAAAACGGTTATGCCGAAGCCGATCCGACTCTGGATGTCGAGGGGATGGACACGGCGCACAAGCTGGCCATCATATCGACTCTGGCCTATGGCAGCGCAATGAATCTGAGCGACATCTATGTCGAGGGGATATCCCGAATCAGCCCGATGGACATTGAATTTGCAGATCAGTTCGATTATCGGATCAAACTGTTGGCCATCAGCAAATGCCGGAACAATGCCATTGAGGCCCGGGTTCATCCAACCATGATTCCCCGCGACAACCTGCTCTCCAGTGTCAATGGGTGTCTGAATGCACTGAGTATTACCGGTGATGCGGCCGGAGACATCCTGCTGTATGGTCGAGGCGCCGGGATGATGCCTACTGCCAGTGCCATTGTCAGTGATCTGGTTGATATCAGCCGCAATATTCTCACCGGTTCAGTGGGCAGAATTCCCATTCTCTCGTTTCAGCCGGAATCCATCCGGCATATGCCGGTTATTCCGATCGAAGAGCTTGTTTCGCATTATTATTTCCGGTTTGCGGCCATGGATCAACCCGGCGTGCTTTCCAAAATAGCCGGAATTCTGGGAAATTACCGGATCAGTCTGAAATCGGTTCACCAGAAAGGCCGAAAATCAAATTCATCCGTACCCCTGGTCATGTTTACCCATCTGGCCAAAGAAAGAGATGTCCGGCTGGCCCTTTCGGAAATTGTCAAACTGGATGTCGTTTGTGATGCGCCCATGCTGATTCGCATCGAAGATGTCAATGGCGGCATTTGACCTGCCGGACTGCCGATCCGGTGACTTCTGAAAGTCCATAACGCTCCTGGACGGGCGGATTTCCAAAAACTATTTTTTCATGTTTAACCGATACAATTCGAGGTTTTATGTATATTATCTGTTCAGATCTGGAAGGTGTTCTGGTTCCGGAGGTATGGATTGCCGTTGCAGAAAAGACCGGCATTCCCGAATTGCGACTGACCACACGGGATATTTCGGATTATGATGTTCTGATGAAAAAGCGGATTGCCATTCTTCATGAGAACCGGCTGAAACTGAAGGATATTCAGAACGTCATTGCAACGATGGAACCGCTGGAGGGGGCGCTGGATTTTTTGAACTGGTTGCGCGCCAGAACTCAGATCATCATTGTCTCGGATACGTACATTGAATTTGCCATGCCACTGATGAAGAAACTGGCATGGCCCACATTGCTGTGTCATTCACTGGATGTTGATGACTCCGGCGCCATTGTGGGTTACAGCCTTCGCCAGAAAAATGCCAAAGAAAACGCAATTCGGGCATTTGGATCACTGAATTACCAGACGATCGGCATGGGTGATTCATACAACGATATTGCCATGCTGAAGGCTGCCGGACATGGAATTCTGTTCCGTCCCCCGGAAAATGTCATCAACGCGTATCCCGAATTTCCGGTATGTACCAACTTTACACAGCTTTCTTCGCTGCTTCAGACAATACTCGATACCTGATTAATGGATTGAATTCATGTACTGTCATCGTACGACATGCAGGGTGATCTACGCAGACACCGATACCATGGGCTATGCCTATCATGCCAATTATTTCCGCTGGTTTGAAATCGGCCGGTCCGAGATGTTCCGTTTTCTGGGTCTGCCGTACCGGGAAATCGAGACGAAGGGAATTTTTCTGCCCGTGTCTGATCTGGGATGCCGATTCCTGCTGCCGGTCCGGTACGATGATCAGATCATGGTCGAGACATCCCTGGATCATGCGGTGAAGGGCGGAATGAAATTTGACTACACCGTTTATATCGTGGAGAGTGACCGGATCGTTGCCACAGGTTATACGCGGCATGCCTGTGTCAACGGGGATGGAAAGGTTGTCCGCCCCCCGCCTTTTTTACGTGATCTGATCAACCAGTATTTGAAGTTGTAATCGACAATATGCTCCATTTCCAGGTAACCTCCCAAGGCCTGATTTTTCGGATTCATGTTCAGCCCAGGTCATCCCGAAACCAGGTTGTCGGGATTCATGACGACGCAATAAAAATAAAAATCACGGCGCCTCCGGTGGATGATGCCGCCAACCGGATGTGTATTGAATTGCTTTCAAAAAATCTGCATGTTGCCTCATCCCTTCTGGAGATCGTATCCGGGCGAACATCCCGCTCCAAAAAGGTATTGTATCGATATGGTTCCGACGTCAAAACCGATGATATCGTAAACAGCTACAAGGTTCAAATCATGTCATTGATCCCGAAATGAGCGTTCCAGGGATATCTGTTCAACAGCAGCAACCCCGTATCAGAAAAACATCTTGACTTATTGAACTGATTTTATTACATTGCGAACATCTGATGCGGGGTGGAGCAGTCTGGTAGCTCGTCGGGCTCATAACCCGAAGGTCGTTGGTTCAAATCCAGCCCCCGCTACCATCTCAGCCATTTGGGGATTCGGTCACAACCGTATCCCCTTTGTTTTTTGCTGTAAACTGTTTTGCTCAGGCTTGCAATCAACCGGATACGGACCTTCAAAATCTTTATCTGGAAGCTATATTGGGATAAAGTCATCCAACAAGGGGACGTAAATGTTTTCTGGTGAGCTGGACATTATCAACATGATCGCCAACTCGGGGCCGATGGTGAACTTTGTTCTGTTTGTTCTCCTGGCCTTTTCAGTCGGCTCATGGACCATCATTTTTATCAAATACCGCTATATTCGAAAAGCCTTTCGTGAATCCGCCCTTTTTACCGATTTTTTCTGGAAAAGTCGGGATCTTGCCGAAGCATACGCCCGATCCAAACAGCTTCAGGGCAGCCCGATTGCACAGGTCTTTCGAATCGGGTATGTGGAGCTGAAAAAAGTCAGTCAATCCAATGCGCTGGGCAAATCAGGCGGAAATCCGAACGAAAGCCTGCCTCTGGGATCAAAATTTGCGGGCATGGACAACGTCAATCGGGCGCTTCGCCGGGCGATCAACACGGAAGTCACCCGAATGACGCAACTCGTTCCATTCCTGGCCACGACCGGAAACTCCGCCCCGTTTATCGGACTCTTTGGTACGGTCTGGGGAATCATGAACTCGTTTCATGGCATTGGCCTTCGCGGATCCGCTTCACTGGCGGTTGTGGCGCCCGGAATATCCGAAGCGCTTATTGCCACTGCCGCAGGCCTTGCCGCAGCCATCCCGGCTGTCATCGCATTCAACTATTTTACCCAAAAAATCAGGACGATTGAAACCGAGCTGCAAAGCTTTTCAGCCGATTTTCTGAACATCATCGAAAGAGACATCATCGCGGTAAGAGGAAACAGCGGATGAGCATGGGAACCAACGATAATCGGTTGATGGCGGATATCAATGTGACGCCGATGGTTGATGTCATGCTGGTTTTGCTGATCATCTTTATGGTGACGGCCCCTATGATGATGCAGGGGGTGGATGTTGCGCTGCCAACAACCACCTCTGCGCCGCTGTCCTCTGAAAAAGAAAATTTTGTCATCACCATCGATTCAAATCAGCAGGTGTTTATCAATGAATTTCAGGTTCCGCAGGATCTGTTCAGGGAAAGGCTGATCAAGCTGCTTGAAAATCAACCCGGCCGGGATGTATATTTGCGAGCGGATAAAAATATTCCTTATGGCATTGTCGTTCAGGTCATGGCAGATATCAAATCCGCCGGAGTTGATAAGCTGGGGATGGTAACCGTTCCCGCAGAAAATCAACCGGACAAGAACAAAAAGAAATAAGATGAATGGCAGTGGATATGAGCGAAGCAGTCTTTTGGGCAGACCGGACGTCAATGTGCCCCTGGTGGTTTGTCTGGGGATATCCCTGCTCTTCCATGTCCTGATTATTGTAATGATGATGTTCTTGCCCGAATTGTCCGTTAGAAAAACGTACTCGCCATCCGTGATGAATGTCACGATGGTGACATTGTCAACACCGGGAAGCAGTCCCAAGGCCGGCCCGTTGGCGCCGGATCTGAAGCAGGCGACTGCAAAACAGGCTCCGCCGGCAGAACTCAAACCGGAGAAGGTTGCCCCGCCGCCTCCTCCCAAGCCGGCACCGCCAAAACCGGAACCGGAAAAAATTCGTGAACCGGAGCCCCCCAAGCCCGTTGAAGAAGTCAAAAAACCGGTGCAGGCAGAAAAACCCGCACCAGATGCCATATCTTTGGCCAAAGAAAAGTCAAAAGAAAAAACATCCCTGAAAAAGGAATCGGTAACACCGGACCAGGCCATAAAAAAAGCATTGGCCAAAATTGAAAAAAAAGTGGCAGACACGCCGCCCGATCCATTGCAGTCCACCCTGGATCGACTTCGTTCAAGCGTTGAAAAGCAGGAAACAACCCGAAGCTCAGCCGCTTCCGCCACAACAGCCCAGACCGGGGGACAGGGCGGGGTCTCTGCCACGGGAATACCGGGTATCGGACTCCAGGCCATGCAGGCAATTGATTTTTATCGGTCCCTGATTGCCCTGAATATCGAAAAAAACTGGTTTTATAATGAACAGCTTGCCGGTGGAAAATCCGATCTGGTAGCGGTTGTGATCATCAAAATATTATCCAGCGGTGACATTTCGGATATCTGGTTTGAAAAAAAATCGGGTAATGTTTTTTTTGATGATTCTGCCTTCAAGGCGGTCAAGAAATCCAGTCCGCTTCCCCCGCTTCCCAGAGAATACACCCGGCCGTTTTATGAAGTTGGGCTGGTCTTTACACCTGCGGGGTTAAAGCAGGGATAGTTTGTCGTGAAAATACGTTTGACAACACACATGAAAAATTGACGAAATGATAAAAATCCATGGGTAATCCCGCTGTTCGATTGAAAATCATTGGAATGTTGCTGATCCTGTTGATAACCGGCGAAACGGCCTGGTGTGCCGGCAAATACGACTATATTGACATCAGCAATCCCATGATGAAAAAAATTCCCATTGCGGTTCCGCTGTTCAAACCGATATCCGGAAACACCGCCGAAATTCAGACATCCGATTCGGGCTCAAAACAACTGAGCAATTTCCTGGGATTTACCGGCTATTTCAAAGTGATTGACCGGGGCGCGTTTCTGATTGACACGGCCCAATCCGATGTTGCCATTCCCCAGTACAAGGCATGGACAACCGTCGGCGCGGAATTTCTGGTAACCGGGGCTGCCGCCAGTCAGGATAATCAGCTTGAGCTGGAGTTGCGTCTCTTTGATACCATTAATCAGCGGCAGTTGATCGGGAAAAAATATACCGGACATCCGGACGATCAGCGGAAAATGATCCGCCGATTCTGCAGTGAGATCATGATGCTTCTGATCGGAAATTCGGGTATATTTGACAGTCAGATTACCTTTGTATCCACCAGCGGTTCCGGCAACAAGGAGATTTTTATCGCAGAATTTGATGGCAGCGACGCCAGACAGATCACGAACAACAAAAGCATCAATCTGTCCCCGGACATGTCGTCGGACGGCAAATACGTTGCCTATACATCCTATGCGGGCGGTAAGCCGGATTTATATATTCAAAGCCTTTCAGACCGAAAAATTTCCGTGGTTGATAAAAAAGGTATGGCCATTTCACCCGCCTGGGTGCCCGGACGGTTTGAACTGGCCGCGAGCTTGTCTTTTTCTGGTGATCCTGAAATATATTTGTTGACCGGAAATGGAAAAATCATTAATAAAATAATCGAATCATCAGGGATTGATTTGTCTCCGTCATTTTCACCCGACGGTAAAAAAATGGCGTTTGTTTCCAGGCGGGCCGGTTCACCCCAGATTTACATACAGGATATGGAATCCGGCAAGGTTGACCGGGTCACATTTTACGGTAATAACAACACCCAGCCGGACTGGTCTCCTAAGGGTGATAAAATTGTCTATACCAGCCTGGATAAAAATGTATTCAATATTGTTGTAATCAGTGTCAATGGAAATGGTGCTGTTCAGTTGACACATGGATCAGGCGACAATGAATCGCCTTCCTGGTCACCGGATGGCAGCATGATTGTTTTCAGTTCCACGCGTGAAGGCGTATCAAAAATTTATGTGATGACGGCTTTCGGAACGGATCAGCGACGGTTGGTTGACCTTTCCGGACAGCAGTCTGAACCTAAATGGTCACCTAATGTGACAAACTAAATGGTATTTATCAAGGAGGAAGGAAAATGAAGAAACGGATTTGGGTTGTAGTGGCGATGTTGTTTGTTTTACCCGGGCTGCTGTTGACAGCTTCCTGCGCAAAGAAAGCGGTCAAACCCGACGCATCTGTTGCCAAGACGGATGATGATGCCGCCAAACGGGCGGCGGCGGAAAAAGCGCGACAGGATGAACTGGCCCGCCAGAAAGAACTTGAAGAAGCCCGGCTGAAGGAAGAAGCGGCAAAACGTGAAGTACTTGCCGCCCGTAACAAGTTCATGAACGAAAATGTCCATTTTGCATTTGACAGCTCGGTTCTGGATACAACCGCCCAGAGCATTCTGAAAAGCAAGGCAGACTGGATGAAAAAGAACCCGAACGCACCGGTCATCATTGAAGGTCACTGTGATGAAAGAGGTACGGTTGCGTACAACTTGGCTCTGGGTGAACGCCGAGCAGAGTCTGCAAAGGCCTTTCTGGTCAATATGGGTATTTCCGCCGGCAGCATGAGCACGATCAGCTATGGCGAGGAAAGACCGGTTGATCCCGGAAAGAACGAAGAAGCCTGGGCAAAAAACAGAAGAGCACATTTTGTAATCAAGTAATGTTGGTGTTTTTCTGAATTTTTCAAGCGGTAAACCAAAGGCAGGCAGCAACCATGGGGGCTGCCTGCCTTTTTTCATGAAAACCCGGTATCATGAGGCCCTGATGAAATCATTTTATTCTTTTGCGCCTGGAATTTTTGCACTCGGAACCATATTGATTTCCGGTTGCGCCACGAGCAATGACATGTCCACATTGGACGCCAGACTTTCCGGGATTGAACGCCGATATTACGAATCTGAAAAAATGCGGGATCAGTTCCAGTACCGGATGGAAGACTTCAGAAAGTCACAAATCGATCAGGATGGACAAATCAGAAGTCAGAACGCCGAACTTTATGCCATCATCGAACGGCTGAAGGACGATATCCAGAAACTGAACGGAAAGATTGAAGTCAAGGAACATGCATACCAGCAAAAAATGGCTTCTGCATCACTGGAAACCGGTACACTCGATCAGGAACTGGCATCGGTCAAGGACCGGCTGATGCGGATTGAGGAATATCTGAACCTGACGGCCGTGAAAAAACCGCCTGAGCCCAAGCCGGGTTCTGCCCCCCCACCTGTCAAGGCCACCCCGGAATCCGCAGATCAAATCCTTTCTGAAAATGAACTGTATGCCAAAGCCAAAGCGCAGTTTGACAGCGGGGAACTGGAGGAATCGCGTGAAATGTTCACGCAGTATCTGAAGCGCTTTCCCAAGGCGCCCAGTGCGGATGCGGCCCAATTCTGGATTGGCGAGATTTATTATCGCCAGAAATGGTATGAAAAGGCCATCCTGGAATATCAGAAGGTTATCGAAACCTACCCAAAAGGCAACAAGATTCAGGCGGCTCTGCTCAAACAGGGATTTTCATTCTACAACCTCGGGGATAAAGCCAATGGCCGCCTGGTGTTAAAAGAACTGGTCAATAAATACCCCAATTCCAACGAGGCCAAAATTGCCAAGCAAAAACTGGATGGGCCCTGAGTTGATCGTCATGCCGCCGCTTTTGCAGAAAGACGGTTACCCGGATATCGGGGTTAACACCCGCGCATGATTACTGTCATTGGCGTGGATCCGGGTCTTGCCGAAACCGGAATCGGAATTGTCCAGGGCAGCGGATTCCAGATTGGCCGGTTTGCCTTTAACGTTCTTCGCACTTCTGCTCATTCCAGCCTGTCAGACCGGCTTCACAGCATTTATTCTGGATGTCTGGAAATATTTGAAAATCAAAAACCGGATATCATGATTATCGAGGATATTTTTATTCTGGATAAATATCCCAAGTCCGCCATCAGTCTGGGAAAGGTTTGCGGTGTTATTCTGCTTGCAGGCGCGTTCTGCAAGATTCCGGTTCATGAAATACCGGTTCGGGAAGCCAAACAGATATTGACCGGTAACGGAAATGCCTCCAAGATTCAGTTTGAAAAATCCGTACGCAACATGCTTCAACTCACCCGCCCCATCAAACCCGATCACGCATCCGATGCGCTCGGATTGGCCCTGATCGGCCTTTTACGTTATGATGTGAAACGGTAACAGACATTCCGGAAATGAAACAAACAGGATCATGATTGGTTATATCGAGGGAAAGCTTCTGGAAAAACAGGAGGATCGTGTTCTGATTCTGGCCAACCAGATTGGATATGAAGTCCTGGTGCCCGGTATCGTGATGGAGAATCTGAATTCAAAAACCATCGGCGATCCGTTGTCGCTTTATATTTATTTCCAGCAAACCGAACGTCAGCCAAAACCGGTTCTGATTGGATTCACCAGTCAAATTGAAAAAGATTTTTATCAGTATTTCATTTCTGTCGAAGATATCGGGCCAATCAAGGGGATAAAGGCACTGACGCTGCCGGTGGCAGAAATTGCCCATGCCATCGAACAAAACAATATCGACAAGCTGACGCAATTAAAAGGAATTGGCAATCGGACCGCCCAGAAGATTATTGCCACATTAAAAGGCAAAGTTGAAAAATTTGCACTTCAGATCACCACAACCCCGCCCACGAAATCCCTGACAGATGATATGGAAAAATCCGTGTTGGCCGTTCTGGTGGAACAACTGGGGCACAAACCAGCGGAGGCCAAACGATTTATCCTGGAGGCCTATAAACGGAATGCTGCAATTTCAACCCCTGAACACCTGCTGGAAGAAATATTTAAAGGAAAACCGGAATCATGACGGATTCTGTTCCAGAAACCGAAAATGGGCGCATGCTGATCAGTGGCGCCTGTCAGTCAGAGGACGAGCATCCTGAAATTCTGTCTCTCCGACCGGAACGCCTGTCCGAATATGTGGGCCAGAACGATACGGTTGAAACCTTGAAAATTGCGATTCAGGCGGCAGGAATGAGACGGGAGCCGCTGGATCATATTCTGTTTCATGGACCGCCGGGATTGGGGAAGACCACGCTGGCCCATATCATTGCCAATGAAACCGGCGGAACCCTTACGGTTACATCCGGCCCGGCTTTGGAGAAAGGCGGAGATCTGATCGGGATTCTCACCCATCTCTCCAGGGGGGATGTTCTGTTCATCGATGAAATTCACCGGATTCCAAAGACGGTGGAGGAATTTTTGTATCCGGCCATGGAGGATTTTGCCGTGGATTTTGTTTTTGACAAAGGCGCCCACGCCAGAAGTCACCGGATTCGGCTGGAACATTTTTGTCTGGTAGGTGCAACCACCCGGGTCGGGCTGCTGTCCGCACCGCTTCGGGATCGATTTGGCATTTTTCGCAGCCTGGATTTTTACAATGAGGCGGATCTGATTAAAATTACAAGACGTTCCGCATCGCTTCTGGAAGCAGATATTCATGAAGATGCGGCTCTGGAGCTTGCCAGGCGCTCCAGAGGCACGCCCCGAATCGTCAACCGACTGTTGAAGCGGGTTCGTGATTATGCATTGGTAAAAGCCAATGGTGTCATTACACGGGACGTGGTGCAGGCCGGTCTGATGCTGGAAGGTGTGGATGATCAGGGCCTTACCCCGCTGGATCGGCGCTACATCAAAACCATCATCGATTTTTACAAGGGCGGACCGGTTGGAATCGAGGCAATTGCCGCAACACTGCAGGAGGAAACCGATACCCTGGTGGATGTGGTGGAGCCCTACCTGCTGAAAACCGGCATGATTTTGAGAACGTCATCGGGAAGACGGGCGGCTTTGCCCGCATATCGGCATTTGGGTTATCCCTGTCACGAAAAAATGCATCAACCCGGACTGTGAAATGGTGATCACGCTGCTGACCGATTTTGGCCTTCATGACGAATATGTCGGCGTCATGAAAGGGGTGGTTCTGTCCATCCTGCCCTCTGTCCGGATTGTTGACCTGTCCCATGGAATCGGCCCCCAGGATATCACGGCCGCTGCATACATGATTTTCGCCGCTTACCCGTATTTTCCAAAAGGAACCGTGCATGTTGTGGTTGTCGATCCGGGGGTGGGGAGCCACCGGAACATGATTGCCGCATCCTGTGATGGTCATTTTTTTGTCGCACCGGATAACGGGCTGCTCACGAAGATCGTTGAATCCGAGCGGTTTGAACAGGTAGTCAGGATTACAAATACAGATTATTTCCTGCCGAATATCAGTCGGTCATTTCATGGCCGGGATGTTTTTGCACCGGTTGGCGCTCATGTTGCATCCGGAGTGGGGCTTGAAAAACTGGGGCATCCGGTTCAGTCAAGGGATTTGGTCCATCTTTTGGCGCTCGATCCGGATATCTCCCTGGATGGGACCTTAAAGGGTCGTGTGGTGACATCCGATCATTTTGGGAATCTGATTACCAATATCTCTGAAATTCACCTGATGAACATATGCCCCAAGCATTTATGGCATCTTCTGGAAATTACGGTTGGCAATCATGGCATACAGGGAATGAAAAGGTGTTACAGTCAGGTTGATGTCGGCATGCCGCTTGCTGTCAGCGGAAGTCGGGGATATCTTGAAATTGCGGTCAACTCCGGCAGTGCCGCAGAATTGCTCCAATTCAAAAACGGCCAATCCCTTCTTCATGTCCAATGCAAACGGCCGGATACAGACGTCATTTGACCCCACCGAACACGTATTTGCTGACCAGTTCCTCTATATCGACTGCGGATTCTGTTTCGGTTATCGTATCCCCATCTTTCAGAATGTCTTCAGATCCTCCCGGAGAGAGCTTGATATAGCGATCCCCAATCAGCCCCGATGTTTTAACAGAAGCAATGACATCATCGCTCAAAACGACGCCATTGTTGATTTTCATTTTCACAAATGCCACCTGACGTTCCTTGTCCAGGGTAATCGTATCCACCTGACCGACCTGGACCCCGGATATTTCCACCTGAGACCCGACTTTTACGCCCGTGGCATTCTGGAATCGGGCCTGTACCATATAATAATTTTCACCCAGCAACTCCATTTTCCCCAGCTTGATCGTCAAATACCCGATGCAGATGATGCCAATCAGCATAAAGACACCCACAGCGGTTTCCACAGTTGTTCTTTTGATCATGTCTCACACCGTCCGTTATCAGCAGATTTTGAATTCATAAAATGTGTTCATGCTTGACTCAGCCTCATGCATCAGATCATCAAGATTGCAATTACTGGTCGCTTGGGCAAAACCGGTTCGAATGGCCAGACAGAATTCGGGATATGGCTGAATCCGGACCAGGTCCTTGCCCTGGATTTCGGTTGAAAACCGTTCACAGAATTGTCTGGCCCGATTTGTGTCGGTATTGGAAAGAATCATAACCAGACGGTTGAGCCCGCACCGGGAGCAGGAATCTGTCACGCCCATATACGGCCGGACCAGGGTGACAAAATTTTTCATGGCGGTCTGACCGGCGATATACCCGACATGATGATTGATTTCATCCAGATTCTCAAAGGTGAACAGGATCAGGGAAAACTCGATGTTATGGTTCTGGAGCCGTGTCATTTCCTGCTGAAACCGTTTTTCGACAATTGTCTGGGGTGCAATGTTGGTCAGATCCTCATTTTTTCGTTCCATGCCCCGAATGAATTTGATAACATCGGGATTGGATGACCGTTCAATCTCATCCGGACGGCCTTCAAAAACAATGACGCCTTCATCCAGCATGACAATCCGCTGGGAAATGTAAAAGACATCCGGAATTTCATGGCTGACCAGAACCCCGGTGAAACCAAATTGCTTCTGATAGTTGGATATCATGCTGTGAACCGCGTTTTTCCGGATGGGGTCCAGACCGGTTGTGGGCTCGTCAAACAGAATGATTTCCGGATCCGTGATCAGTGCCCGGGCCAGGGCAACCCGCTTTTTCATGCCACCGGAAAGCTGGGACGGATATTTGTCATGGGTTTCAGACAAATCCAGTTGGGTCATTCTCTGATTGACCCGGCTCTGGATCTCGGAATCCCGGAATCGGGTCCGCTCACGCAAGGGCAGTGCAATGTTTTCAAAAACGGTCAGGGAATCAAACAACGCCGTGCTTTGAAACATATAACTGAATTTATGTTTTATCGATCGGCGTTCCTTGCGGGCCAGAGAATGAATCGACCGGCCTTCATACAGAACCGATCCGGAATCCGGCTCCAGCAGTCCGACAATATGCTTCAGCAGAACACTTTTCCCCTCGCCGCTTTTGCCGATGACAGTGGTGATTTCGCCTTTGTATATACTCAGGTTCACCCCTTTCAGAACATGCGTGGCGCCGAACGATTTATGGACTTGTTCAAATTGAATGACAGGTTCAGGCATAATGGCCTTGTAGCAAAAATCAGGTTTTATTGGATATCAGATCAAATAACGTGTAACAATTCAGGCATAAAATCATAAAATGGTCTCACCGGTTGCATGTCCCTTTGCCACTTTGAACCTGGCAATTTTATAAAAGAAAAGATGTCAGGACATAATCCGTTATCAGCACCAGAACGCAGGATGTCACCACCGCAGATGTGGTTGACAGGCTGACACCTTTGGAGCCAAAACCATCGGGACGGGTATGGGTCATGTATCCCTGAAAGCAGCAAACCGTGACAACGACAATGGCAAATACAATTGATTTGATGAATCCGCCGCTGATATCCTCAAACACAACACTGGATTCAACCCGGGCAAAATAAATGCCGGGATTGATCCCCAGCATCAATGATCCGGTGAAATATCCGCCGATAATGCCGACCACATCAAAAATGGCGGTCAGGATGGGGAAACTGATGAGGGATGCGGCAATTCTGGGGCTGACCAGAAACCGGACGGGATCGATGTCCATGGTTTCCAGCGCGTCGATCTGCTCGGATATCCGCATGATGCCAATTTCAGCGACCATGGCCGATCCGGCACGCCCGATTACCATGATTGCCGTCAGAACCGGCCCCATTTCCCGAATGAGCGTCAATGCAACCGCCGAACCCAGAAGACCTTCCGAGCCAAATTTGACCAGTGTGTAATAGCCCTGAAGACCAAGAACCATGCCGGTAAACGCACCGGTCAGTAAAATGACAAAAACCGATTTCATCCCGATGAAAAAAACCTGTTCAATGATTTTCATGAACTGGATCGGCCAGGAAAAAATATGAATCAGTCCATAAATCAAAAAGAGCGTCATCCTGCCGATTTCATCGACAGGTTTAATGACATAGCGGCCCAATCGGGTGATCGGGTTCATGGCAGGAGATTGTATTTTCAGCATGGTATTCAAGGGGCTTCAGTCTGTCCCAGACCGGGATAATATGGTGTTTCAGATTGCAAATTTCAAATTTGAAATATCAGGCGGCAGTCAGAACGTTGCGGCCCGTTGCAATTTCCTGCCTGCCGAGTATCGATTCTATTTATGCCGGAAATCAGGGAGAATAGTCAAGAATTTAAACGATTATGGCAACACCGGTTCTGCGCGCCAGATTTCCCGTGCATATTCGGATATGGTCCGATCGCTGGAAAACGGACCCATTCTGGCCACATTCAGGATCGACTTTCGGGTCCATTCGGACACGCCGGTAAAATTTTTTCCCATAAAATCACCATAGTCATTTTGAATCGTTTCGTGCATCTGAAGATAGCTTGGAAAGTCTGCCAGATGAAAATATTCATCCCCTTTTTCCAGAATATGGTAGTAAATCCATCTGAAAAGTCCGGGCTCCCCGGCGCAAAACCGGTTATCCCATAACGAATCCATTACCCTTCGAATGCTGTCGTTGGCCAGATAACAATCCAGGGGCTTGTAAGACCGGGTGTTTTTGAAATTCATGATTTCATGGGTTTTGAGTCCAAATATATAGATGTTTTCTTTTCCCACTTCCGCCTCAATTTCGATATTGGCGCCGTCCAGCGTGCCGATTGTCAATGCCCCATTGAGTGCGAATTTCATGTTTCCCGTTCCGGAAGCCTCTTTCCCGGAAGTTGAAATCTGTTCGCTGATGTCGGCTGCAGGGATGATTTTCTCCGCAAGAGAGACCCGATAATCGGGTATGAACACCACCTTGATCAGATCCTGAGTTCTTGGATCCCGGTTGACAATGTTGCTGACATTATGAATCAGTTTGATGATCTGTTTGGCCGCCCAGTAACCGGGCGCGGCTTTTCCGGCAAAAATATAGGTTTTGGGATGGCGGGGCTTTCGGCCATCTTCGACGATGCTCAGATATTGATGAATGATGTGCATCACATTCAGAAGCTGGCGCTTGTATTCGTGAATCCGTTTGGCATGGATATCAAAGATGGAATCCGGGTTTACCCGAATTCGGGTGGTATCGAAAATGATTTTTTCAAGGCGTTCCTTGTTCGCCCGTTTGACCAATCGAAATGCATCCTGAAACCCGGGATCATCTGCATATTTTTCCAGACCCCTGAGATGATCCAGGTGCGTGATCCATGTGTCTCCAATCGTTTTAATCAATAATTTCGACAACTCCGGATTGGCTTTCAGCAGCCACCGTCTCTGGGTGATGCCATTGGTTTTGTTGTTGAACCGTTGTGGCCACATCGCCTTGAAATCCGGCACCAGGGCGGATTCCAGCAATGTTGTATGAAGCACCGATACACCATTGGTCGAGTGAGAACCGATGATTCCCAGATGCGCCATTCTGACCAGTTTTTCAGGCGTCTCTTCGATAATGGACATCTGAATGAGACGATTGGTGTCTCCGGGCCATTTCGCAGCGACTTCCTTGAGAAACCGGAAATTGATTTCATAGATGATCTGCATGTGTCGGGGCAAAACATGCTCGATGAGTGAGACAGGCCATTTTTCCAGTGCTTCGGCAAGAAGGGTATGGTTGGTGTAGGCCAATGTCTGCTGCGTTATTTCCCAGGCGCGTTCCCACTCGATGGCCTGCTCGTCAACCAGGATTCGCATCAGTTCGACAACGGCCAGGGTGGGGTGGGTGTCATTCAACTGGATCTGAACCTTTTCCGGAAACTGGTCAAAAGAGGCATGATTTTCCAGAAACCGTTTGATGATGTCCCGCAGGGAGCAGGCGACCAGAAAGTATTCCTGAATCAGCCGCAATTCTCTACCGGTGTCAATTGTATCACTGGGATACAGGATTTTTGAGATATTTTCGGAACCTATTTTTTGTTCAACCGCTTTGAAATAGTCTCCGGTATTGAAAATCTGAATATCAAATTCGGAAGATGCCGTTGCTGAATACAGCCGGAGGTAATTGGTGGTTTTCCCACCATATCCCACAACCGGAATGTCATGCGGAATTCCGATGATGACACGCCAGTCCAGCCACATGGGATTATAGTTTCCGTCAAGATCCAGACCGTGCTCGATGCGGCCATACAGGGGGACGATGCAGGCCTGGTCCGAACGCTCGATCAGAAGCGGCCCGGCTTTGGAAATCCAGTGGTCCGGCTTTTCTTTCTGATAACCATTTTCAATGTCCTGTTTGAACAGCCCGTATTCATAATAAATGCCATATCCAAAACCCGGAATTCCCAGTGTGGCCATGGAATCCAGAAAACAGGCCGCCAGTCTGCCCAATCCCCCATTGCCCAGGGCAGCGTCCGATTCCTGGTCCCGGACATCCTCCAGATCAAATCCCATGTCTGCCACCGCCTGGCGACATTCCTCGATGATTCCCAGATTGACCAGGACATTCCCCAGGGAACGACCAATCAAAAATTCCATGGACAGATAATAAACCCGGCGCGGGTTGATCCGGGCATACCGGTCTTCTGTTTCCATCCATTTTTCGATCAGCCGGTCCCGAATTGCATGCGTCAGCGCCAGATAGACATCATGAGCGGTCGCATTTTCATAGCGTTTGCCAATGTCATATCGAATATGTCTGCAAATGGATTCTCTAAGGCTGATCGGGTCATTTTTCAGGTTGTTCACATCAGGACAGTTCATGTGGATATCTCCATATTTCAATTGGATGCAGGATATAGCTTTCAGGATAATGGTTCGGGATGCGATTCCGGTTGAAAGGATGATGTGTGCCAGTCAACCCGGTAAACAGGCATATGCTCATCCAGCCCCTTGATCAGAACCGGAGGCAGCGGTGATGCCGGTATGATGCCGTTTATGGCATCATAGGTGGTCTTATTGATCAGAATTTCATTGGGGCCGGCCAGGTTTTGGAGTCTTGAGGCAATATTGACGGCCATGCCGATGGACGTGAATTCCTTTTTCCGTAAAGAACCCAGAATCCCGGAAAAAACCTTTCCGGAGGAGATGCCAATGCCAATCTCCAGCCGCAGTCCATTCTGATGCATTAAAATCCGGTTTATTTTATCGGCCTGATGCTGCATGGCTACCGCAGACTGAACAGCCCGCAGGGAATCATCGGGAAAAGTAACCGGTGAACCATAAACCGCCATGATGCTGTCACCGATGTTTTTGTCCATGGTCCCGTGATGCTGATAGATGATTTCCCCCATCGGGGTAAAATAATGATTGTTCAGATAATCGGCAACCGCATCGGGTAATGCATCCCGTGTCATTCGCGTGAATCCCCGAATATCGGAAAATAAAATGGTTGCCTCATGAAACCGGGGTTGAAGCGCATCCGGCGACTGGGTAATTTCATCATACACCTGCTCGGACACAAACTGCCTGAGCCGTTTTTTGGTCTGGATTTCACGAATTTTGGCCCGAAGCTCGAAATTGTCAAACGGTTTGGTCAAGAAACCGTCTATGCCTTCATTTGTGGACAGAATGGCAGCTTCCATGGTGGCGTAACCGGTCAAAATGATTCGGGTGATTTCCGGGTTGAGCTTCCCGATACGAATCAGTGTTTCGATACCGTTCAGGCCGGGCATTTTAAAATCACAGATAACCGCCGAAACATCCTGAAGGTGTTCCTGAATGAACCGTATGCCATACTCACCGGTTTCGGCGGCAAACACCGGATAGGTTTCCCGTTTCAACGCCCGCAGGACTGAGCGGCGGACGCCTTCATCGTCATCGATGAGAAGTAGTCCATTCATGGCAATATTTCCTCACTTTGCGCCTTTGCTCCTCTTGTTCTATAGCTTTTCAGACAATGATTTTGGGAAGGCGGGGGGGAGGGGATAGGCCTGTTGGCCATTCCCGACCGATAACGCACCCAAAATCTTTATCTGGAAAGCTATATCTTCATCCCCGGGGGTGAAAGGCATCATGTACCTTTTTTAGACGGTCGCGTGCAACATGCGTATATATCTGGGTCGTCGTGATATCGGAGTGGCCCAGCATGATTTGAACCGATCGCAAATCCGCGCCACCTTCCACCAGATGGCTGGCAAATGAATGTCTCAGGCTGTGCGGGGTGATTTTTTTTTGGATTCCGGCTGTTTTGGCATATTTTTGAATGATTTTCCAGAATCCCTGACGGGTCATGGGTTGTCCGGCCCGTGCAATAAACAAAAACGGGCTGGTTCGTCCGGACAGAAGAACCGGCCTCATGACGTTCAGATAATATTCAACCGTGACTTTTGCCCGTTCACCAATGGGTACAACCCGCTCTTTGGCGCCTTTTCCGGTTGTTCTGACAAAGCATGCCTCGATATTGACATCGTGGGCTTTCAGATCGATCAGTTCGGACACGCGAAGGCCGGCCGCATACATCAGTTCCATCATGGCGGCATTTCTGGCGCCTGTCGGAATATGGGTGTCCGGAATACGGAGGAGTTGGTCGATTTCCGCCACGGACAGGGAGTCCGGGAGATGAAGCCCGGTTTTGGGGAAGTCGATCTGTCGGGTCGGATCATGGCCGATGTGCTGTTCCTGAATAAGAAAGCGATAAAATCCACGAATGCTGACGAGATGTCTGGCGCGGGATCTGGCAGAAATTCCGGCTTCCCGCAACTGAATCAGATGCCGGAGAATGGCGTCTGCATCGGCATCTTCGAAATGCGCCATGCCGGATTTTTCAAGATGTGCCGCATATCGGGCCAGATCTCTGCTATAGGATTCAACCGTTTTGGCAGAGAGCCCTTTTTCAACGACCAGATAATTGATATACACATCAATCAGCCGATTGATGGAAGAATCAGACATGATGTGCCTCCGGTGCGGTCATTTTTAATTGTATGCCGATTTTATATTTGATATCGCATCGAAATTCAATCATTATCCCATCCGTATCGATCAACTCCATGAAATGGCGGCCGTCTGCTGTCCGGAAATCACAACGGGCTGCGACATCCTGACCGGTCGGCTGAAAACGGACAGAACGCTGGCCCCTGTTTTTACGGTAAACGATCATGAATGCTTGGCTTCATCCCCAGGCATGAAAATGATATCTTCCGAAAAAGC
>DFZE01000271.1:0-10986 GCA_002382065.1 Desulfobacteraceae bacterium UBA4064 | reverse complement strand
GTTTATTTTTGTCTGCATTTTCACGGTAAACGCTCATGATCAGGGGCTTGATCGCCCCCGTATATGGAAATGACATATACCTTTTTATTCTGAATTCTGTTTTTTCATTTTCACGGTAAACGATCATGAATCATTCGGGATGGTTCACCCCCCCCATTTATGAAAATCAGGCCATGATGAATCGCGATCTCATTTTATCCATCGATTGCGGCACCCAGAGTCTGAAAGCCCTGGTTTTTGACCTGAAAGGGAATCTGGCTGCCAGGGAACAGACCAAATATGCGCCCTGTGTGTCGGCACATCCCGGGTGGGCAGAACAGGACCCGGACGTTTTCTGGAAGTCATTATGCCAGGCGTGCCAAAATCTCTGGCATCAGGTCAGCCAGGAGCGGATTGCGGGTGTTACGCTGACCAGTCAGCGGGGGACTGTCATCAATGTGAATGGCGCAGGACGTCCCCTTCGGCCGGCCATGCTGTGGCTGGATCAGCGAAAAACGCATAATCAGCGGTTTATTTCCGGTCCATGGGGCCTTTTGTTCCGGACAATCGGCCTCAGGGAGACCATTGCCTATTTTCAGTCCGAGGCCGAAGCCAACTGGATTGCCGCATATCAACCGGATATCTGGCGGGCCACTGTCAAATATCTGTTGTTGTCCGGATATCTGACGTTTCGACTGGTTGGAGAGTTTGTCGATTCCACCGGATGTCAGGTCGGGTATCTCCCGTTTGATTTCAAACGGTTTCAATGGGCCGGTAAAAGAAACTGGAAATGGCAGTGTCTGCCCATTGACCGGTCCATTCTGCCGGATCTGGTCATGCCGTCACGTCAACTGGGGCAGATTACGGCCGATGCCGCCAGCCAGACCGGCATTCCCAAAGGACTGCCCGTGATCGCCGCTGCGGCGGACAAGGCCTGTGAAGTTGTCGGCACCGGGAGCCTGGCGCCGTCAATCGGATGTTTGAGCTATGGAACCACTGCCACCATCAATGTGACCCATCACAAATACATCGAAGCCATTCCCCTGCTTCCCCCGTATCCGTCGGCGGTTCCGGGGTATTATACACTTGAGGTACAGATATATCGGGGATACTGGATGGTGAGCTGGTTCAAGGAAGAATTCGGTTACCCGGAGATGCTGCAGGCAGCGGAAAATGGTCAACCGGCCGAAGCCCTGTTTGAAAAACTGGTGAACAGTGTTCCGCCCGGATCCATGGGGCTGATGCTTCAGCCTTACTGGACGCCCGGACTGAAGCTGCCCGGACCCGAGGCCAAAGGCGCCATCATCGGATTTGGAGATGTCCATTCGCGGGCGCATCTCTACCGGTCGATTCTGGAAGGACTGGCCTATGCCCTGCGGGAAGGAAAAGAGCGGATCGAAAAAAAAACCCGTATTCCCGTTACCAGCCTTCGGGTTTCCGGCGGCGGTTCCCAGAGCAACAGCGCCATGCAGTTGACAGCGGATATTTTTGGACTGCCTGCAGCCAGGCCCGGGCTATATGAAACATCCGGTCTGGGAGCGGCCATCAATGCGGCGGTGGGACTGGGATTTTTTGATACCATTCAGGATGCTGTAAATCATATGACCCATGTGGGTCCGGTTTTTGAACCCAACATGCAAAACCATGCCATTTACAACGAGCTGTACCAGGCTGTTTACAAAAAACTTTATCGAAAACTGAAGCCGCTGTATCAGCGGATTCGAAAAATAACGGGATATCCGGCATGACGCTGACTCAGGATGATCTGCTGACCGCATTTGTTGAAGAGGCTCTGGAACATCTTTCGAGCATCGAAACCGATTTTCTGGCGATTGAAAAGTCCGGCAAAAACATTGATTCACCCCGTGTAAACAAGGTCTTCCGGGCTGCCCATTCGATCAAGGGCGGCGCCGGCTTTATCGGATTGAAACAGATCAATGCCCTGTCCCACAAGATGGAAACCGTTCTGGGGTTAATTCGCAATGGGAAACTGATTCCCGATTCCGAAATCATCAATTTTTTGCTGATTGCCTCTGACCGGTTAAAAGAACTTGTTTTAAATGTCAGACAAAGTGATGATATGGATATCGGGCAGGCAATCGGGGCATTGAATGCCATATTGACCAGGCCTGTTCCGGAATCCAGACATGAAGATCATGGAATTCCCAGTGATTTCATCAAAAGCGGTGTGCAGTTGTTGAATGATCCGGTTGTCGGTGCTCCGGATGCGCATCCGGCCTGGATAACCCGAATTCCGGATATGGATATTCCGGACAGGGACCGGACAGAAGCCGTACGGGCCGGACAGCATATCTATGCCGCCAGAATCGATCCGGGTCATGGTCCGGTTTTTGAGGGAAAATCCCACCCGGAAATTGTGAATGAATTCAGAAATTATGGAACGGTCTTTTCCAGCAGGGCCGTGCCGGATCAGAATTCCTTTCCGGACTCGCCTCAAAAAATTGACAGATCACCATTGGTGATCGTGTTTTCCTGCGTGCTGGATCCGGATGATCTGGTTCTGCTTCTGGAGATCAACCCGGAAAACCTGGTTCGGATGGATTCACCGCCGGAAACCGGTTCATCCCCGGAGGTGATCCTGACGCATTCCCGGTTGTCTGAATTCAGTCCTGTCGAACCGGTTTCAGAAGACAGCCCGGCTGCGGATATCATTTCTGACAGGTTGCCTGAGCACAAGACCATCCCGGACACGACGCCATTGCCCAACCCGCCTCCCCAGCATGATGTCGCTTCAACCCGCATTCGGGTCAACATCAGTCTGCTCGATTCACTCATGAATCTGGCGGGAGAGCTGGTTTTGGGAAGAAATCAGTTGATCCAGGCCATCAACCGGAAGGAGATCGGACGGATTGAAACGGTGGGCAAGCGGGTTGACGGCATTACCTCGGAACTTCAGAAAGTGATCATGCTGATGCGCATGCAGCCGGTGGGAAATCTCTTTAACAAACTCCCCCGCATGGTGAGAAGCCTGTCCCGGGAAATGGGAAAGGAGGCGGATCTGTCGGTTGAAGGGGCGGATGTTGAGCTGGACCGGACATTGCTGGAAGCCATGAGTGACCCCCTGACGCATCTTATCCGGAATGCAGTCGATCATGGGATCGAACCGCCGGATGCCCGAAAAAAAATGGGCAAGGGAGAAATTGGCAAAATTGTTGTCAGGGCATTCAATGAGGCCGGTCAGGTGGTTATCGAGGTCTTTGATGACGGGGCCGGTATCGATCCTGAAAAAATGGTGCAAACCGCCATATCGAAAGGCTTTGTGGCAGAAGATCAGGCCAGAATCATGAGCTGGCGGGACAAGCAGAATCTGATATTTTTGCCCGGTTTTTCAAGCGCCGGCCGGGTTTCGGACATATCCGGGCGGGGCGTCGGCATGGATGTCGTCAAAACCAATCTGGACAATCTGGGTGGACTCATCGATATCGATTCAACTCCGGGAGCCGGAACCCGCATCACGATCAAACTGCCACTGACGCTTGCCATCATTCCCAGCCAGATCATTTCCGCGGCGAATGAACGGTTTGCCATTCCCCAGATCAATATCGAAGAACTGCACCGGATTCCCGCATGCCGGGTGAAGGAACAGATTGAAAAAATTGGAGAAGCGGAGGTCATCTGTCTGAGAGGCGAGCTTCTGCCACTGATACGACTGGCTGATATCCTGGGGCTGGAACGGGCATTTGTCGATCCGGCTACCGGAATGCGGCAGACAGACCGCCGATCGGCCATTGCCGACCGGCGATCCCGCAAATCGCCGTTGTCAATTCCGGATAAGAGTCATATCGATTCAACGCCTGAAAATCCGGGCATTTCCTGTGATCGAAAAATTCCCGACCGAAGATTTCGGGCAGCCAGCGCAATGAATATTGCGGTTCTGTCAACCGGACAGATCAAATACGGTCTGATTGTCGATGCGTTTCATGATGCCGAAGAAATTGTGGTCAAGCCATTGGGCAGACATTTCAGAAAAAGCCCCTGTTACGCCGGTGCGACCATCATGGGAGATGGACGGGTCGCCCTGATACTGGATGTGAGCGGCATGGCTGAAATGGCGGGTCTTTTTTCCGTATCCGGAACCCGTCGGGCCGATGAACTGGCCCGGTCGGCAGCAATCCGGAAGGCCTCGGCGGATGATCGAATGAATCTTCTGGTTTTTCGGAATGCATCGGATGAGCAGTTTGCACTGCCCCTGAATCTGGTTATCCGTATTGAAAAAATCCGTTCGGAAGATATTCAAAATTTGGGCGGCAAGCGCACCATTCAATACCGCCAGGGGAATCTGCCGGTTTATCGCATTGATGATGTCGCCGATGTCGGACCTTTGGCAATAAGCCATAAACTGCTGGTCATTGTTTTTACGATCGGGGGGCGGGAACTGGGACTTCTGGCCGTCGGGCCACTGGATTCCGCCTCAACCAGCGGGCCCGTTGACGGTACATCGCTCAAACAGCCCGGAATCATGGGATCGGTGATCCTGAATGGCAAAACAACCCTGTTGGTGGATTTGTTCGATCTGGTCAGGACCATTCATCCGGACTGGTTTACGGCATTGAATGGACAGAAAATGGCCGTCCAGCAGGGAAAGACCGTTCTTGTGGCCGAAGACTCCCAATTTTTTCGAAGCCAGATCAAAACGGTCATCGAGATGGCCGGCTATTTTGTGGTGGATGTTGTGGATGGTGAGGCGGCCTGGCAAACACTGAAGAATTCCGCACATGATATTTCTCTGGTTGTAACAGACATTGAAATGCCCCGGATGAACGGGTTTGAGCTGATCGGGCAGATCCGGAAAGACAACCGGTTCGACAACCTGCCGATCATTGCGCTGACAACGCTGGCAGATGATCAGGACAGGACCCGCGCCCTGAAAGCGGGTGTTGATGAATATCATCTCAAACTGGACAAGGAAAAACTCATCGGGGCTATCGACAGGCTGATTCGGGAACGGGTTGAACGATAGAATACGGGAAAATTCAACAACAGAGGTTGAGGAGGGATGCATGCCGCTTTTAAAAAACATGAAACTGAGAACCAAACTCGCCATCATTTTTCTGGCAGTGGGAATCATTCCGTTTGTCGTGATTGGCCTCATGGCCAAGGTGGTGGCGACAAACGGACTGGAATCCCAGGCATATCGCCAGTTGATAACCATCCGGGAGATCAAGAAAAAAGAGATTGAACAGGTGTTTCAGCAGGCATTTACCGAAATGGAAATTTTGGCCAGAAGCCGGGATGTCAATGACCTGTTGAATCAACTGGTGACCTATCACTGGACCACGGGTGCCAAACCGGATGCGCCACTGGATGTCATCCGGCCGGAATATCAGCAGATTTATGCCCAGTTTGGCAAAAACATGATTCATTTTATCAAGGTCAGGGGGTATCCGGATATCTATCTCATTTGCGCCGAGCATGGTCATGTCATGTTTACCTGCGCCAAGGAACGTGACCTGGGGGCCAACCTTGGGCATGGAGACCTGAAAAACAGCAGTCTGGCCGTATTGTGGAAAAAAGTTCTGGACACCAAAAAAATGGCGATTCTGGATTTTCAACCCTATGCACCGTTGGGCAACAAACCGGCCGCATTTGTGGGATATCCCGTCACGGGGGATTCGGATCAGATCCAGGCGGTCATCGCGTTTCAACTGTCCATTGACCATATCAATGCCGTCATGAACCAGCGGGACGGCATGGGAAAGACCGGCGAGAGCTATCTGGTCGGGCCTGACAGGCTGATGCGGTCGGATTCATTCCGAAATCCGGGACGTTTTTCATTAAAGGCATCCTTTGCCAATCCGGATGCCGGAAAAGTGGATACCGAGGCGGTCCGGGAGGCAATGGCCGGACACACCGGCGAAAAAATCATTACCGATTATGAAGGACGGCAGGTTTTGTCCGCCTATGCCCCGCTGAAAATCGAGGATATGAACTGGGCCATCATTTCGGAAATCGATCGGGCAGAAGCGTTTGAAACACTCAATTCCATGAACTGGCTCATGGGCGCTATTGCGGTTGGCGGCATGGCCATCATCACATTCGCCGCCTTCATGATTGCCCGCTCCATTACCTATCCCATTCATAAAAGCGCCAAATTTGCCGAACGGATATCCGAAGGCAATTTTACGGAAACGCTGAAAATCAGTCAGGGGGGAGAGATCGGCATGCTGGCCGGTTCCATGAATCAGATGGTCACCAACCTGAGAGCCATGATTGCCCATATTATTGAAGGGGTGGAAACACTGTTTGCGTCCTCTACCGAGTTGTCCGCCATCTCGCGACAGATGACATCCAATGCATCCCAGACATCGGACCGGTCCCGGAATGTTGCGGTGGCTGCCGAACAGATGAGCGCCAACATGACATCCGTGGCCGCGGCAGCGGAACAGGCATCCAGCAACATCAATATGGTTGCGGCTGCCTCGGAAGAGATGACCGCTACCATCAATGAAATTGCCAAAAATGCGGAAAAGGCCAGAACCATAACCAATCATGCGGTATCGGACGCCCAGAAAGCATCCACCACGGTCAATGAGCTGGGCAAAGCGGCCCAGGAAATTGGAAAGGTAACGGAAACAATCGCGGATATTTCGGATCAGACCAATCTTCTGGCATTGAATGCGACCATCGAAGCCGCCCGGGCAGGGGATGCGGGCAGAGGCTTTGCCGTCGTTGCCAACGAGATCAAGGAGCTGGCCAAACAGACCGCCGAAGCCACGGATGAAATCAAGCTTCGAATCGACAGCATTCAGGATACCACTTCGGGAACAGTCTCACAGATTCAAAAGATCTCTGCCGTGATTCATGATATCAATGAAATTGTCACATCGATTGCATCGGCGGTTGAGGAACAGTCCATTACCACCAATGATATTGCCGGAAATGTATCCCAGGCGGCAATGGGTATTCAGGAGGTTACCCAGAATGTCTCCCAGAGTTCGATGGTTGCCCTGAATATTGCCCGGGATATATCCGGTGTCAATCAGTCCGGCCAGGAAATATCCGCCAACAGCGCCCAAATCAATGTCAGCGCCGATGAACTGAAAACCCTGGCCAAAAATCTTCAGCAGATGGTTGACGTTTTCAAGGTGTAGCGGTGACGGGAAGCGTCTGAAAGCTTTGAAAATTGGTGATCATTTGGAAGGACGGCTTCAATGGAAAAATCGAACGGATATATCGACCTGACCACGTTTTATCTGGGCGAAGCGTGTTTCGGGATCGATATTCTGGACCTTCAGGAAATCAACAAGCTGATGACAGCGACGCGTGTGCCATTGGCGCCGGTGTTTGTTGCCGGGATTTTAAATCTACGGGGACAAATCATCACGGTCATCGATGTGGCGGTTCGACTTGGGCTTTCCCCCCAGCCGGTAACAGGCAGACAAAAAAATATCATTGTGCGATTTCAGAATGAATCCATTGGACTGCTGGTTGACCATGTCGGGGATGTCATTCATATCCCGTCCGACAGGATCGAGAAATCGCCTGCAAACATCGGGAATGAATTGGGACAGTTTATATCGGGAATTGTCACATGTGACAAAGGTCTGATTCGAATTTTGAATCTGGCTGAAGTGCTGGCATGAAACCGGAAAACAGGAGAAATCATGCAGGACATGAAGCTGCGTACGCTGATTGTTGATGACAGTGGCATGTATCGCAAAATCGTTCAGGATACGCTGGAATTCATGCCCAACGTGGAAGTTGTTGGAACCGCGTCAAATGGCAGGATTGCATTGATCAAGGCCGCTTCGTTAAAACCGGATCTGATCACGCTGGATATCGAAATGCCGGAGATGGATGGGCTGGAGACGCTGGAACACCTGAAAAAGGATATGCCGGATGTTTCGAGTATTGTTTTCAGTACCTATACAACAGAAGGGGCGCGAATTACCCTGAAAGCACTCGAACTGGGTGCATTTGATTTCATTCCCAAACCGTCTGCCGGAAATCTCTCGGAAAACAGTCAGATCTTCAAAAATAAAATTGCGTCGATCATCGACGCACTCATCCGGTTGAAACATGACGAAAAACAAATCCGGGAATCGTTGCCGCTTCAGGCCGACCATTCTCCATCGCTTCTGCCGTTGACTGGCAATCGACGAATCGAAAAATCGAAGGTTGTCGCCATTGGCGTATCAACGGGCGGCCCGGTTGCACTGACCCGGGTTTTTAAGGATATTCCGTCGGACATCGGTGTTTCCATTTTTATTGTTCAGCATATGCCCCCCCTGTTTACCGAAGCGCTGGCCAAAAAACTGGATTCTATCAGCCCGATCCGGGTGAAAGAAGCGGTGGATGGTGAACCGGTTCAACCCAACACCGCCTATCTTGCACCAGGCGGCAGGCAAATGGGGGTGGCGTCATTGTCTCAAAAACAGATGATCATACGGGTGACAGACGATCCGCCAGAGAACAATTGCAGGCCGTCTGCAGATTATCTGTTTCGATCCGTGGCCCGGCACTATGGTCGATTTGCCACAGGCGTCATCATGACCGGAATGGGTTATGATGGCACCGAGGGGCTGAAAGAGATGAAGGCATGCGGCGCTGTCATCATTGCTCAGGATGAAGCCACCTGTGCGGTATATGGCATGCCCAGAAAGCCGGTGGCGTTGGGCATTGTGGATATCATCACACCGATTGACGCTCTGTCCGAAGAAATATGCCGGACAATCCGGTGATATGGCCGGTGATATGAAATGATGGGTTATGGCTGAAATCGATCCGGTTGAATTCAGGTTATGGGCCAGATATATCCACGATATCTCCGGTATTTCGCTGGGAGAGTCCAAATCCTATCTGATTGAAACGCGGCTGGGTCCACTTCTCCAGCAGTTTGGATGCAAAACATTCAGCGACCTGTATCACAAATCCAGACAGGATCAGTCCCGAAACATTGAGAAACATGTCATTGATCAGATATCGACCAATGAAACCCAGTTTTTTCGGGATAGTGCGCCATTTGACATGCTGAAATACAAAATTCTGCCGGATCTGATGGACGCCAGGATGAAGAATCGTTCGCCCGGTCCGCCGGTTTCACTCAAAGTATGGAGTGCGGGATGCTCGACCGGTCAGGAAGTTTACAGCATTGCAATGGCCCTGCATGAGATTCTGTCCGACATCAATGCCTCTTCGATCATGATACTGGGTACCGATATTTCGGGTGCGGCAATCACGCGGGCCAGTCGCGGGGTTTATAATGCATTCGAACTCGAAAGAGGTCTGGATTCTGCCCGGGTCAATCGATATTTTGTTCCGGAAGGGCGTGACTGGAAAATTCGGGATGAGATCCGCGGACTCACCACATTCAGAAAAATGAATTTTATGCAGCCGTTTATCGGACTGGGTCGATTTGATATTGTTTTTTGTAGAAATGTCGCCATCTATTTTGAGCCAACAGACCGGAAAAAACTGTTTCAGAATATCGGTCAGGCGCTTTTACCGGGTGGGTATCTGATCATTGGCGCAACCGAGTCCCTGAGTGGCATTGCCCCCCAGTTTGAACCCAGGCGCTATCTTCGATCGGTATTTTATCAATTAAACAATACTGTAAATATTTAATATCATACATATAAATAAATTTTTAAAATATGATACCCGTTTTTCTACCCGGAAAATGATACCCCTTGACTGAAAATTATTTTCCGGTATTCAGATTCCAGGTCAAGCCAAAATTGGCGCTATCTCTGGTTTGCTGTGGCTCAAGTCACCGCTGGGGGCAAGGTTCCGTCGCTGGTGATAAGGCGGGTCACCCCACAGCAATCAATCATTTCACTTTCCCGTTGACAGTATCAAACAATTATGTGAATCTTTCTTTGAAGCCTGCGGGCGGGTGTGGACACTGGTTGGGTAGCAATGTCGAGGCCAGATCCCCCCTTAAAGACGCAGGCTTTTCCTTTATTTCAACAGCATCCAACAGATACGCACTTATTGACTTGATCGTCAGAAGATGTCATATCTGAATCGTACTCTGGATGGGTGGAGGCGCTCTCTTTATTCCCATCCTTAGTGGCAGAATGGGACGCCTTATTGCCTGCCCTTCTTTAAATCCGCTCCCATATTCAGACGAGTACGTATAGGCTGAATATGCGTAGGCCCGTTTGAGTCATTGCCCTCGGCGGGTTCACCGGGTTGCACGTCATGAAACACCGCTCCCACCATGAGACACAGAAAGTGTCGGCTCATGGTGCATAGACCTGGAAGTATCGGGACCTGACCCAGGTTTACCGGTGTTATATCCCCCAATTGTTTACTTGGACGATGATTTATCCATCCCAAGACCGGGTAAACATGAAAATGTGCCGGATAAATCTGCCATTTTCAACATCCATTTCATAAAGTGCGCGGAGGCCCGTCGGAAGGCGGGACAGCACCCCTGTCGGTTCGCCCGTATTCATTCGGGGGCACCCCAGGCTCGGCGGATACGCGACCGCCACGCGCACCCCCACCACAGATCACCCTTCAGACGAAAAACAAATAATTCCTTGGTGCAAAAATATTTTTTTCCCGAAAATATCAGATGGATCGTCCTCAAAAAAGCGCCTATATTCTTTACTGATAACGGAAAATTTCTGGTCAAGTGCTGGTACACCACAACACCATTCAGGAACAGATTCATTTTGGTTTTTTGGAGGGGCATTCCATACTTCAACCACCCTCTCGACAATGCAGGCTTTTAATGCAAGCAATAAATCATCCGTTTTTCTGGGTTTCTTGATATCTTCCACCGCCCATTTTTGACGCCAAAAATATTGGACTTCTTCTCTTACTGAAAGGTCGTCATCCCGTAAAAGATATTTGACCATGCGGTTCAGGCATTTGTTTGGGGTGTCGTTTTTCAAGAAATACATTTGTATGCATCCATCTTTGCAATATCCTCCTCCAGTTCATCGGCAAGTAACATGGCCTCCGATTCAGAAACAGGAGATGAGTTCAACCGGATTTTGGTCCAACTGTCCGGGTCCTCGATCTCTACCCATTTTT
>DFZE01000053.1:11059-17680 GCA_002382065.1 Desulfobacteraceae bacterium UBA4064 | reverse complement strand
CCTCAAGGAGAATTGAAATTGGGGCAGCGCCATTCCGCTGCAGGTTGATCGGTTACCCTCTTAAACTCGACCCTTTTTTGTCTTGACAGTGGGGTCCACCTCAATCGAACCCTTGCATTTCTTGCAGTGGTGTTGCCAGTGCCGTCACGTCAAACTGGGAACAACACTTCAGACTGGCCCCGATCGATCCGAGAATGACGGAATTGCCATAGAGATAAATTTGCCGGTTTACGCTCATACATGCCGCCCGTTTTTCCTAAAAATACATCGATAAAATATTAAGTTACAATGTCTCCAGGGACAAAAAAAGGACAGTCCCTTAAAAAAAGAGACTGTCCTTCGGAACAGTGGATATTAGAATTTTTTTACTGGGCAGGTTTTTTGGCCGTCAACCCCATCTGCCCGGCAAAGGCCAGAACCTGGGCGCGGTTTTCAAAATGGAGCCGATTCATGATCTCTTCCATGTGATATTTAATGGTCCGCGGGCTCAGGAATAATCGCGCCCCGACTTTCTTGTAGGAGAACCCATCCGCTAACAGCTTCAGCACGCCCCTGATCGTTTCGTCTCCGGTTTCTGATGTGCTTTTTGAGGAAACGGCGTCTTTCGGATTACCGAGACGCGCAAACTCGTTCAAAAGCCTGGCGGCCAGCCCCGGAGAAAAAGGCGGCGTGCCCTGCCGGGCTTGATGGAGCGCTTCCACCAGTTCATTGCTGTCCATGCTCTTGAGCAGGTATCCGCAGGCACCGGATTTGATCGCCTCAAACAGATCATCGTCCTCGGTGGATGTGGTGAGTATGATAAAGATCGCATCAGGCATTTCCGCCTTGATCAGGCGGGTCGCAGCCAGACCGTCGCAACGGGGCATGCGGATGTCCATTAAAATCACGTCGGGTTTGAACTTGCGTGCCAGGTCGGCACCCGCCTGACCATCAACGGCCATGCCGACAACTTCGATATCGTGTGCTTCCAGCAGGTTTTGAAGACCTTCCAGCATCAACCGGTTATCATCAACCAGAAGTACTCTCATTGCGGTTCCTTTTCATTTTTTTTCGATTGGCGCATCAGTCTCAGTGCAGTACCGCCGCAGGGTGATTTCCGTTTGGTCCGCTTCCTGATTTTCCAACTTTTCCAGTATGTCTGCATTGAGAGGCATTACTTCTCCAAGGCGCTTGTGCCGAAGGGCAACCTCAGGGATGCATAATATTGCCGCTCCTACAGGATTCACATCGGAGATGCATCCCTGCAAATCCAGCACGAAAAATCCCTCGCGCATCTGCTGGAGCGCAAGAGTGCGTGCAGCCAAAACCGGGTCGATGACATGAAAGCGGAGGAAAGCCACAGCATAAGCCAACGACATCACCCCCACAATGAGAAACACAGATTCCCCCGGTCCAATCAAACCGGCATTAAGTTTATCTATTGTATATACGACACGAGTAATAATCTGGCAGGACACGATTATTGCCACGGGCAGACGGTGCCCGGCTGAACGCATGGCCAGCCGAACCAGAGTCACAAAATTTACAAAACCCAATAGATAGGTATAGCTGTTGAAGACCCAATACAATCTACCGCGGGACGAAACGACGTATCGGTTCATCCAAAAGTCGGTCCATATGAGGTGATGGAAATCGTTGGTTATCATAAACAGCATGCAAAGCAGGGGGATTAGAAACGGGAGCATATACGTGCGGCGGTTCAACCACCGTCCCAGGCCGGCGTATTGCAATACAAAACAGGTGATGGTGGTGGAGAGCGGCTGTTGCCAGATTGCTATAAACTTTATCCAAAAAACTTTGGTAGAAAAGTCCTCTGCTGAACGTTCCAGGATGACACCCAGCGCCACAAACCCACCGAGAAGGCATGCAGCAATGAACGGTTTGGCCGCCGGGATGTGTCGTCATCGCCAACTATACACGCCCAGATAAACTACGATAGCGAATGTAATCAAGGCCGGCCAAATATCGGGGCTGTAAGAATAGGAATCGCTCATTGGGCTATTTCCTGAATCCAACATGAAGAATTAATCTCCTGACACCCATTCAAAAAAAGAAACCCTGCGATAAAGCTGCCATGCCTGTCAAAAGAATTGACGCTTTGGAGGTATCACATGGGAAAAAAGCCACTACCGACGCTATAGTGAGTACGCTGAATCAACCTGAGCGAGGTGGATAGCCCGCTATTTAAAAAAATCCACAACATATTTGAGCGCAGTAAAAACGATTATGCCTGCCAGCATCCACTTGATGGCCCTGGCCGGAATGAATTTCTGACACCGCGCACCGAGATACATTCCCGCCATACCGCCCAGACCGAACAAAATTCCCAGCAACCAGTCCGGCGCAACCGAAACATTCGGGTAGAACGGCGCAATGACGTGAAAGAATGCGACACCGGCAACCGATGTGACAAAGGTCCCCATCAGGGCGGCGCCGGCTACGGTATAAACCGGCAGTTTGAAAAACGTGACAAAAAATGGTGCGATGATCGATCCGCCGCCGATACCATAGATCCCCCCCACAATACCGACAATGGCGCTGAGAGAAAAAATCCCCCAGACTGAAACATCAAATGTTTCATCATAGAAGGTGTAACCCAGCCGCTTCAGATTGAAGTGGGTCACCTTGACAACAGATTCGGCAACATTGTCCGAATCTGCGGAATTCAACCCGTGCCGACGCGTCATCTCCTGAAAGCGGTTTTCACTATCGGTTTTGCCTGCCGCGCCGGAATTTTTCTTGACCAGATTTTGAAGCATTTTGATCCCGATGTACATCAGAACTCCGGCAGCAAACAGTTTGAAATGTCTGGGATCGGGCAGATAGCCGACACGGACGACGGCTCCGATAAATACACCCGGAAGGGTTCCAGCGATCACCACCCAGGTCAGTGGCCACACCATTCGGCCCTCCCGCCAATAGCGATATACGCCGCTGGGAATCGCCACGATGTTAAACAGTTGGTTGGTAGCGCTGACAGACGGATTGACATACCCCAGAAACGACATCTGAAAGGGCAGCAGCAAAAATGCGCCGGATATGCCCCCCATGGAGGTAAAAAAAGAAACCACGAAAGCGACCAGCGGGGGTATCCAGGGCGATACTTCAATTCCGGCAGTCTGAAACAGCATGGCTGGATCTCCTGTATGTGAGTGTATCAAATTGGCACGATTCAGATAACAATCGTGTATATTCGCTATCAGCATCGATGAGGGGTGTCAAGAAAAATCCGGTTGCTTTTCCAAACGAACCCGGTGTAGTAAAATAAGAAACGGGATGATCTGCCTGAAATTGATTCATCCGGATTCTTTATAACCTGAATGGACCATCGCCATGACATCGTTGACTCCGCTGCGCCCGGGTTCTGCAAATATCGTCTCAGAGCCAAACCAGGGCGCCTGTCTGAATTCTGTTCAACTGGGGCAAATGGAAACGTCTTTTCGGGAATGGGCGGCAGAATCCCGCCGTTTGGACATCCGGTTGGCCCGGAAACGGATATTGATCATTTTTCTGCTTATCCGGTACACTGGAGCCAGATTGAACGAAGTACTCGCGCTCAATCCGTTTGAGGATTTCGATTCAAGACAGAGTGTGGTCTGTTTTGGAAAAACCGGTGACGGAAAAACCATCCGGAATCGGGAAGTCCGGTTACCCGACCCCATTTTCAATGAAATTCAGTCCACCCTCAACGATCCGGCTTTCAAGGATTCCCTGACCCATCTGTTTCGGGTTGATCCGGCGCATGTCCGTCGGAAATTTTATGAACGGGCATTGTCCTGCGGTTTTTCACCGGCGCAGGGGGCCCCGGATGTTATCCGGAAAGCCAGAGGCGTGGAGCTCATCCGGGGGAATCTGCCGTTACCGGTTGTACAGCGGATTCTGGGACATTCCACCCCGAACCGGGCCGCATCCTATGTCACATTTTCGGATGACGACATGCGTCAGGTAGCCGATCATTTCATTGTCAGGGAAAGCGTTCGTAAAACCAGTGCGCGAAACATGTTTTTTGGAAAAATCAGCCTGATCCGAAAAGGCGACATCCAATCTTTTGTAGAGGTGCTGACAGTCGGCGAATACATCATTGCCTCGCTCATCACCAATGACAGCCTGGAAAGACTGGGATTGCAACCGGGACTGCTGGTCACCGCAGAAGTCAAAGCCCCCTGGATCATGCTTCAAAAAGGGGACCGGGAACCGGACTGCACGGCGGAAAACCGGCTGAATGGAACGGTCATTCGCATCCGTGAGGGCGAGATCAATACGGAGTATGTGATTCGCATATCTGATGGAACATCGGTATGCTCGGTTGTTACCCGCGAAGCAGGCAACCGGACCGGTATCCGGGGAAATGATACGGTCTGGGCCATGTTCAACAGTGTTGCCGTCATTTTGCATGTCGATTAAGTGTACAGAGGTTTTTATCCAGTCATCTGAACATGATCCTTTTAAAATCCNNACTCAAAACTTTCTTTCATTTTTACGGTAAAAGCAGGTGCATATGACAGACATGTATTCCCAGGAAGACCTTCGACAGCTCTGTGAACCCTGGCTGGCCTCCATCCGCCCCAATCACCAGTTCAAGATTTATTCGGATACCACCGATTTTTTTCGGATTGAATATGGTGACATCCTCATGCTTGACAGCCAGCCGTATCTCATTCGTCACAATGCCAAGGAAGGCCGGTTTGGACTGGATGATGAGGAAAAATTCTGGGTAAAGCGGGCGATCGATCTCCAAAACGGCCAGACCAAAATTATCAAGATGGTTTTTCATGAAAAATTCATGGCCCATATCGGAGACATCTTTTTTGAATGTTTTCGGAGCCCCCAAAAAGAGGAACGGATTCTGAGACTGGCTGAAGGCCATCCCAATTTCATGCAGGGGTTTTCAGTTCTTGATGATCATGACAATATCATCCGGGTTCTGGATATGATACAGGGGGATACGGTTGCCGACCATATCCGGAAGCTCTCCATGAATCATGAGACGTATTTTTATGAGCAATTTCCCAAAATTCTCGACAACTATATTTCATGTATCGAAGCCATCCGATTTTTGCATGATCATGGTGAAAAACATGGCGATATCCGTCGCGACCACATTCTGGTAGAACGGGACACCGGAATTTATCGCTGGATCGATTTTGACTACAATTTTCGTCATCGGGAAAACATGTTTGGTTATGATCTCTTTGGATTGGGAAATGTTTTGACGTATCTGGTGGGAATGGGGGATGTCCTGATTCAGGATCTCCATGCCAACAATTTTTTGGCTTTTGACAAACTGTTCGAGGATGATGTCAACATTGTTTTCAACAATCGGGTTGCCAATCTTAAAAAAATTTATCCCTATATTCCCGAATCGCTGAACCGTATTTTGATGCATTTTTCAAAAGGCGTTACTGTCTATTACGAAAACACGGTTCAACTCCTGGAAGATTTGAGAGAATACAAAAACAACCTGTAGGAGGAATCATCATGAACCAGAACGAAGCGGTCGTGAACCGAAACATTTTGATAGCGGTTGATCAGTCTGAAAATGCCCATCGGGCGGTAAAATATGTGGCCCGGCTTCTGGGCGGAATCGGTGGTGGATTCCGGGTAGCGATTCTGCATGTGATTATTGAACCCGAAAGTGATTTTTTTGCCACCCACGAAGAAAAAGAAGACTGGTTATCCACCAATACACGGGAAGTCGAAGAGATGCTGGCGGAATACCGGCAGTTTTTGATCGATCACGGATTCGCTCCGGAAAATGTTTCAATTCACAGACCCGTCCGGTATTGTCCATCCATGGCCGAATGCATCATTGCCGAACAGGAAATACTGGAATATGGAACCATTGTGGTGGGCAGGAAGGGGCTGTCCCGGAAAGAGGAAATGTTATTTGGAAGTGTATCCAGCAAGCTGGTCAAGATTGCCCGAAACTGTGCGATATGGGTCATTGAATAATCGGTTCGGGAGAATACGCCATGAAACTGACTGTCGTCATGGTCGGCGGAATCAACCGGTCGACCCGGATTTTTTCGCTACCCAACGGTGTTCTGACCGGTTTGAGATTACTGTGAGGAGAATGCATAATGAAAAAAATCGTTTTGTTTGTTTTCAATGGTGATCCCATGTGTTTTATTCATGTATTGTTGAACGCTCTGGATATGAAAGAAAGGGAATATGATGTCTCGATTGTTCTGGAAGGCGCCTCGGTCAAGCTGTTGCCGGAATTGAACAAACCGGATCACCCCCTGCACAAATTGTGGGAAAAGACAAAAGCGGCAGGATTGGTGGCAGGTGTCTGCAAAGCCTGTTCACACAAACTGGGAACCATTGATGAAGCCGGAAATCAGGGGCTGACCCTTCTGGATGACATGTCCGGACATCCAGGCATTGCCGGATATCGCGAGTCGGGATATGAGGTCATCACCTTTTAACGATACTGCTGTCGGCAACTAATTGTGGAAACACAGAATTCAGAAGCCAGAATTCAGAATAAACAAGGAAAATATCATCTTTATAAACAGCAACCATTCCCTGTTTATTCTGGCTTCTGAATTCTGTCTTCTGTAATTGGAACCCGCAGATTGTGACCGTTCAAAGTATATCTATTGAGTTCATGAAGCTTTT
>DFZE01000053.1:6993-10969 GCA_002382065.1 Desulfobacteraceae bacterium UBA4064 | reverse complement strand
GAAGTTCTATTGTCATGAATCAATCATATCATATAACGCGATAAAATATGTCTCCAAAAAGCGCAATTTGTACCAATTTGCAGTATATGTGCCTGTGGATGTAACGCAGCAGACGGGCCAAAAGACAAGCAAGATGTGGATTTATTGGTTTCCGACAGCCTTACACGATACGTGTCGTTCACCTGTCGTATTTCAGATTTCAAATTTGTAATTTCAGAGGAAACTGACACCAGGTTTTTTACGGCAACCGGCGTTGCAAGGCATTTACACGGTCGCCTTGCGGGTATGTGCATCGATGGCTTCGACAATCTGGGGCCAGGCCCCGCCGTGGGGCAGGTCGTGACCCATTCCATCGATGATCATCAGTTGGGCTCCGGGGATGGCTGCTGCCGTATCCTTCCCGCCTTCCACGGGAATCAGCGGATCGCAGGTCCCGTGTATGACAAGGGCCGGAACAGTCACGTTTGCCAGAGCCTGTTTCCGGTTGCCATTCGACAGAATGGCAACAAACTGACGCGCCACACCCTGAGGATAAAAACATCTGTCATAGGCATAGGCAGCAATCTGACGGGTCCATTCTTCATCAAAGGGGAAACCGGTGCCGGCAATCCGTTTAAAGATCCCGAGCCTGTGTTCAATATTGGCAGCCCGCTCGCTGGGCTGAGGGGCGATGAGCAGCCCCATCACCTCCGGTTTTCCATGGGGAATTTCGGGGTTGCCGGTCGTTGAATAAATTGAGATCAGGCTCTGGACACGCAACGGGCGCCGAATCGCAATGGCCTGCGCAATCATTCCCCCCATGGACATGCCACAGATATGGGCCTTCCGGATTTCCAGGGCATCCAGAAGCCCGATGGCGTCATCCGCCATGTCATCCAGGGTATATGGCGGACATAGTTTTTTCTTATCCCTGATTTTATTGAAAATATCAACAAAATCCGGTATTCCTGCTTCATCAATTTTTGCAGACAGTCCACTGTCCCGATTATCATACCGGATGACAAAGTGGCCTCTTTCGGCCAGATTTTGGCATAAATCATCATCCCAATGGATCAGTTGTCCGCCCAGACCGACAATCAGAAGAAGGGGGCGGCCGGACGGGTTTCCGAATGTTTCATACGCGATATGAATTCCGTTGCAATGGGCTTTTGGCATATCCAAACTCCTGAATGATTAATCCGTCTTTATCCGGATCATTTTATTGTTATTCTCTCTTTCTGTCGCGTCACTTTCAGTGCCCACGCGGCATCGGTTTCCAGATAGATTTCGGCCAGCCGATTGAATGACATGGCCTGGTTTCTGTCTCCTTTCATCAACCACGCCTCTGCCAGAAAATAATAATTTTGCCCGTTGGTCGGATCGATTGCGATCGCCTGTTCGATGATCCGGATAGCCTGATCCGGCTGATTGGACGCGATCAGTTTCTGTGCCTGGTCCGTGAGTCTCAGAGATGCGATGGTGCGGGAATCCGTTTTCTTTGGCGCCTCCGGTTGGGAGTGAGGCGGCTCGGGTTTGGACGCCTGTTGCGTCCGGGGAGAAGACCCGGACGGAAAGCTGGCGCAACCGGTAATCAGAAACGGCACACCCGCCAGAACAAAAAGAATCGTTTTAAAGGCTGTCGATAAAATTTCTGATCTCCTCAATGACTTTTTTGAATGGATTTCCATCATGTTGATGAATCGAACATGTATTGGCGGGGGCCTGGCCCTCCAGAAAAATTTCGTGCACCGGTTTTGGACATTGACCCCTGACCGCGATATGACCGCTTTCAGAACATATGGTCTCTTCGATAATGCCCGGCGGCATTTTAAACCATTCACCGGATGAAAACTGTGGAATTTGCTTAACCAGATCCGCCCAGATGGGAAGGGCCAGGCTGGCCCCTGTTCCATGCAGTGGTGTTCCATCATCCGTGCCGACCCAAACCAGCGCGAGGATATTGGGTGTGTATCCCACAAACCAGGCATCTCTGGAATCATTTGTTGTGCCGGTTTTTCCGGCAACCGGTTGGGTGATGCCCCAATTTTTCAGGGATCCGGCCGTGCCATCTGTCACGACGCTTCGAAGCAGGGAGCTCATCATGAATGCTTTGGCGGGTGATGTCACGCTTTCAACCGTCATATGGCGGCCTTCAATGATATTGCCGTCTTCATCTTCAACATCCTTCAGGGAAAGGGGAAACGGGAGCATGCCATCAGCGGCGAATGGGCAGTATGCCCTTGCGAGTTCAATCGGAATGACCTCCGATGCCCCCAAAGCCAGCGACGGATAGGGATTCAAAGGGGTTGAAAAACCAAAGCGTCTGGTGTTCTGAATAATTTCATCGATCCCGATCTTCAATGCCAGATCCACCGCAGCCAGGTTTACAGAACGCGCGATGGCGGTTCTGAGTGAGACAGACTCTCCCTCGATGAATGAATAATTCTGAGGCTGCCACGACTTCCCGTCCACCGTGTAAGTTGCCGGGATATTCGAAAGCTTTGAAACAGGGGTATATTGGTCAAGGCCGCATAGAAAGACAAAAGGCTTGAAGGCGCTGCCGGGTTGACGTTTCGCCTGTGTTGCCCGGTTGAACTGGCTTGTTTTGTAATCCCGGCCACCCACCATGGCAAGGATGTAACCTGTTTTGGGCTGCATGACGATGATCGCGCCCTGAAGCATTTTGCCCGGATCCGTGTTCATCAGGGTGGGATCGTTTTTTTCAATTCGGGCAAGCCCGTCAGACAAAGCCTTTTCCGCTGCAATCTGAACCTGGGTGTCAAGTGTCGTAAAAACAGAAAGTCCAAGGCTCGACAATGTCTCCCTGGTATAAAGGGCCTGAAGCTGACTGGAAAGATAATCCATAAAATAGGGCGCTTTCTTTCCGTAGGCATGAAAACCGGCCGGGGTTACCGGTGAGCTTCGGGAGATGTCGTAATCTTTTTGGGAAATCCACTCGCGCCGCAACATGGTCTTCAGGATTGCGTTTCTTCTTTCCAGGCAGAGGTCCTTGTCAACATAGGGGCTGTACCGATTGGGCGCCTTGACAAGCCCGGCAATGACAGCGCCTTCTGCCAGACTGAGCTCGGAAACGGGTTTGTCGAAATAAAAACGGGAGGCCTCTCCCAGCCCGTTTACCGAAACCGATCCTTTCTGACCCAGATATATCTCATTGAAATAGATTTCCAGAATTTCATCCTTTTCATACATGATTTCCATGACAAGCGCCATGACGGTCTCTTTGAGTTTCCGGGTCATGGTTTTTTCAGGGGTAAGAAAATAATTTTTGGCCAGTTGCTGGGTGATGGTCGAGCCGCCCTGACTCATCTCACGGTCTCTCATGTTGACATAAAGCGCCCTGAGAACCCCCCATGGATCGATTCCGTAGTGCTGATAAAAATCAGCGTCTTCCGCGGCCAGAAAAGCATTCGTGACGTGTTGCGGTACCTGGTTGATCGAGATGAGCCGTCGTTCCTCCCTGTCAGGATCAAAAAAGATCATGAGTTCTTCAGGCTCCAGATCAAGAAGGGGAATCTGTTCACCACTTTGGAGGTGGGTGATATTCACAATTTCATTCTCTTTCAAAACCAGTTTCACCGGAAACCCTTCTCTTTTCCGTGCGGGAATATTGAGATCGTTCAAAAACAGTTCAATCGTCTCGCCAATATGCCGCATTTCTCCTTTTCGATTTGGCAAACGATCGGAAAGGCGATAATGCAACCGCCCCAATCTGGCTAACAGGGCATGCCGGCTCATATGTTGACCGGGATAGAGAACGACCGAATCAGAATACACTTTCGATGGGATCTTCCAGCGACGGGTCGAAAAGCGATTTTCGATCTCTTTGGAAAGATGCCAACCGTAAACACCTGTACCCAGAAGAATGACAACAAGCATGCCGCACATTCCTGTGAGCAGCAGAGGCCATGAGCGAACGGTTTTTTGATCTTTTTGCATGGGGTATTTTTTCGTTTCTATAGCTTTTAAGATAATGATT
>DFZE01000053.1:0-6960 GCA_002382065.1 Desulfobacteraceae bacterium UBA4064 | reverse complement strand
GACCATGCCGGTTCCAGCAGTTATCAGAAGGATATCTTGCGCCACCCGAACAAAGCGGTGTCCGGATGGGGGCGGGCCAAGATAAAACAGAATTGTTGGCGGCAGATCATAATAGATGACATGAGCGGGCAGCGGTTGATACAGAACCCAATTTTTGGCGTGGCCGGGCGGACGGCAACCATTGCCCTTTTTTGCCAGGCCGGGAGGGCATTTACCGCTTCGGAACTGCTCCGCATAGTAATAATCGATGGGAGCCCGATCCACTTCGATCAAAAATCCTGTGGTTGTTCCGCTTTGCCCGCCTGAATTCGACCCCTTGTCAGAGGTCTTTTTCGGCTTTTCGTTTTGTTTTGAATGGGCTTTTTTTTGCGACTGTTTATCGCTTTTGCTGTTACCGGCCCACGAGGGTTTATCCGCCGCCACGGGTCCGACAACAAACATGCCGATTGCCAAAAGTCCAAGGGCTATACCCAGTTGAAAAATGATTCGCCGCACGGTCGTCTCCAGTGCATATGGTGTTAAGGGTCTCAGGAAGATGGGGGGATTGTGTTTTAGGGTAAAAGCTATAGTAGTGCCTGAACGGAAAACTTTTTTNNCGAAGCACGAAATCCGAAACAATGACCAAAAGAAAAATGTTCAAAACAGTGTATTGACGGATATATCCTTTTGGTCATTCCAAAATTTGGATTTTGAATTTGTTTCGATTTTCGGATTTCGGTATTCGAATTTTGCCTGAACAGGGATTTTCGTTCAGACACTATAGTATCAAAAGTGTGGTGAATAATATCAAACCCGGGAAGAATGAACCACGAAGAGATTTCAAGGTTTTCGGTTAAAACCCATTTGTTCAAACTGGTGATCAAATGCAAAAACTGTCGCAATAGCGAAATCTTTCCTTTCATGATAATCAGACTAAGTATAAAGTCATTTTTTGTCAATTCGTTTTCGACGCTGCGTGAGATCAAAAAATCCAGGCATCATTCACCCGGACACATTGGCAAAACCCGATCCACCGTCACGGTCACCGCACCCCAGTTTTCCGCAACCTTTCCGGACAGCCGGTAGGGCTGATGTTCATTGAGCAGGTGGCAGAACCGGTCATACACCTTGGGGAAAAATACGGTTTCAACCATACCCGCCTCATCCTCGAAGGTGATGAATTCCATGGGGTGGCCCTGACGGGTATGCACCACCTTTCCGGTAATCAGCCAGGCGCAGATATGCACCCGGCGCCCGATATGATTGGGCAGGTCGATGGATGTCACCACCGGATCGGCTGTGGATGTTTTCGAAAACAGGGTGATGGGATGCCGGTCACAGAGGAATCCCAGTGTTTCAAATTCCTGGCGCAGCCGCTCCTGGAGACTATCCGGCGGCAGGTTGGGAATCGAACGATAGTCCGCAACGGGTTCAGCGGCAAACAGTCCCGGGTTTTTGCCGGTTTTTTTGCTCCGGTCCTGTTGCCATTGGGCCAGTTTCCACATCAGCGCCGCCCGGGGCGCATCTGGCGCAAGACTGTCCAACGCCCCACACCGGACCAGCACCCGAACATCGCTGTCATTGGGACACACCCGGTCCAGAAAATCGTCCATGCTCGGAAATGCCCGGTCACGGCATGACAGGATTGTATTCCGGATCGATTCGGAAAGCCCTTTCACGGACTGAAGCCCAACCCGCAGGGTCTTGCCGCATCCGGTCCAATACATCTCACTGCGGTTGACATCCGGCGGCAAAATGGTCAGGCCCATGCGCCTGGCCTCGGATGTATAGGCAAAGGCGCTGTAATATCCGCCCCCGTTGCCGATGACAGCCGCCATGAACTCGGCCGGAAAATGGGTTTTGAGATATGCGGCCTGAAACGATACCCGGGCATAGGATGCGCTGTGCGGTTTGCAGAACGAGTATCCGTCAAAGCTCATCATCATGTTCCAGATGGCATCGATCTGATCATCCGATACGCCCCGGGTCCGGGCGCCGCTTACAAATTGACCATAAAAATCGGCCAGGCGGGCCTGCCGGTCTTTTCGGGACATGATTTTCCGCAGCCGGTCCGCCGCCGCATGGGAAAAACCGGCCAGCGCCACCGCGGTGCGGGAAACATCTTCCTGATACACCATGATTCCGAAGGTCTCATCCAGAACATCGGATAACAGCGGATGAATGGGATTCCAGTCCGCCCCGTGCAGTCGCGCCAGATATTCTTGGATATACGGGTTTGCCGCCGGCCGGATGATGCTGCTGTGAATGACCAGATGTTCGAAGTCGCCCACCCCGGCCTTTTGCTGCAGCAGGCGCATGGCCGGGCTTTCGATATAAAAACACCCCATGGTATCGCCCCGGGCAATGGTCGCCCGGGTGGATGAATCGTCTTCCGGATTCCAGCCGGGCTCATCCAGTTTCATGCCGTTTTTTTCAAGCGCGCTCAGCGCATCCCGAATCACCCCCAGGCTGCGGTTTCCCAGCAGATCGATTTTGACCAGTCCGGCATCCTCGACACTGTCTTTTTCCCATTGAACAACCGGGACCCCTTTTGCCGTGCGCTGAACCGGAACATAGGTATCGATGGGATCCGGGGTAATGATGACGCCGCCGGGGTGTACGGACAACCAGCGGGGCGTTCCGATGATCCGGCCGGCCAGGTCCAGAATCCGGGGCCAGGGGTCCGGAAACGCCAGATTCCGGGTTTCGGGCATGGCCTGCATGTTGGCCAGCATATCCGGATTCTGGCTGTCCGTATGCCAGAACCAGGGCAACTGACGGGTCACCCGGGAAATTTCGGATTCCGGCAGGCCAAACACACGGGCCGTTTCCCGAAGGGCCATTCTGGGTTGAAACAGCACATGGCTTGCAACCATGGCGCCATGGCCCGCAAACCGATCGAGAACCGTTGTGATGACACCATCCCGTTCATCCCAGGCAAAATCCACATCGATATCCGGCGGATCGGATCGCCCGGGGTTTAAAAACCGTTCAAAATACAGGTTATGCCGAACCGGGCAGACATTGGTGATCCCCAGACAAAAGGCGACCAGTGACGCGGCCCCGGATCCCCGGCCGCAGGTTCGGGGGCTTGTTTGCACAATATCCCGGACAACCAAAAAATAGGCGCTGAATCCCATGGTTTCAATGGTTTTCAGCTCATGCTCCAGCCGGTCCACAACGGTTTCGGACAATCCGTCTCCATACCGTTTGTGTGCACCGGCATATGCGGCTTGGCGCAGGGATTGGGCCGGGGTTTGTCCACCAGGATCGGACCACGGCGGCATGACCACGCCAAAATCGGGTCCGGTAAATGTCAGGCGTTCAAAGAGTCTGTGGGTGGTTTCGACAGCTTTGGGGAAGACTTCAAACCGGGATGCGTATGCATCCGGTCCTGCCAGCCAAGCGTCGGGGGATGCACTGTCGGCCGGGTTCAGGCGGAACAGGGTCGTGTTGCGATCAATGGCCCGCAACAGCCGATGAATGGCGACATCATCCGGCTCCAGAAAATAGCATTGGGGTATTGCCGCAACCGGAATCCCCCGATCACTGGCTGTCCGGATGAGCGACCGGTCGCTGAACTTCGGGCGTCCGGGAATGGCGGCCACCCCATCGACCCCCTGCTCCTGCCAGGTTGTCAGCAGATGCAGGTGACGGCTCAACACCATCAGGCCTTGGGATAAACCGGGCACATCCCGATCCAGCCGAAAGTCCGGATTCATGTGCCGGGAGGTGACAAGCCGGCACAGATTCCGGTATCCCGCCCGGGTTTTGACCAGGCAGACACAGCGGTCCGGGGAACCGGGATCGGTGATTTCGGCCCCGATGACGGGTCGAAGTCCTTCCTTCCGGCACGCGGCCAAAAACGGCCACAGACCATACAGGTTGTCCGTATCGGTCAGGGCCAGGGCCGGATAGCCCAGACGCCGCGCCGCCGCACACAGGGCCTGAACCGAAGCCGTGCCCCACATCAGGGAGTAATGGGATCGGGTCGCGAGGGGAATCATGTCACTGCCAGGGTTCGGGCCATTTGCACCGAATCGCGACCAAATCGGGACCGGATGGCATCCACCGTGGTTTCCAGCCGGTTTTTGCGCTGAACTGCTGGCGCTTCAAACAGGGGAAGCTGGGCCGGGGGAAACACCAGCCCCTCGCAGGTCAGACACAGATGCCGAATCCCGATTCGACGGCGCCATGCCAGCCCCAGTGTCTGACGGGCCAACGCCGCCAGGCTGGCATCACTGGCCGTGGCCGGCCGGGCAGCAATCTGGCGCACCACCCGAATGCCATCGACATATTCCAGCCGGATCACGACCCGTTTGGCTGCAAGGCCCATCTGCCGAAGCCGGCTGCCGGCCTGTTCGGCCAAGATGTACAGAATACACGCCACCCGTTCGGGGTTCACCGCGTCCTGGCCGAATCCATGATCCAGCCGAACAACCGGCGGGTGGTCATGAATCATTCGAACCGGCGTGTCATCAACACCCTGCACGGCATTCCGGATAAACCGGGCCCGGGCGCCAAACGGAACCGACAACTCCTCCTCGCTGAGTGCGGCCACATGCCGGGCCAGGGTCAGGTTGAAACCGGCCATGCGTTCCAGATCATCGTGTTCGATGCCCGGAATCAGGTCCAGGGACAGGGGGGCCATGAACTCGGATTCCTCGCCGGCTGCCACAATATATTCTCCCCTGGGCTTGACAATGCGGCTGGCAATCTTGGCTGTCAGTCGGTTGGGCGCCACCGACCAGATGGGGTCCAGATTCAGTTCGAACCGGGCCTGTTTCCGGAGGCGCCAGGCAATATCCATCGGTGATCCCCAAAGGCGGGCCGTACCGGTCACATCGAGAAACAGATGACCATCCCCATCACCGGGCTCCAGTTGGGGCGAATAGCAGGCAGCCTGTCGAACCAGGGCATTCATGGCCTGTTCATACCGGGCCGGACGGGGCGGCAACACCCGGGCGTCCCGGCACCGGGACATGGCCCGAAATACAGGCATACCCTTTCGGATCCCACAACCATAGGCCTCATCACACATGTCAAACACCCGCGCCCTGCCGGAACCGGGCATGGCAACGATGACCGGACGGTTTTTGAGCCGCGAATCCAGACTGCGCTCGACCGCCACGGCAAAATCCGCAATGTTCAGATGGATGATGGATCGGGACATGGGTGTCGTTTGAATCCCTGGCTGTGTAGCATCCGGATCAGGGTAATGGCGTTTCGGGGGGCCTGTGCCCGAACATGGTTATTGAAAAACATGACACGGGTTGCAGCCTTGACAATCAGGGTATCCAGATGGGTGTCCATCCAGCCCTGAAGTTCATCCGCTGAATAATCGTAATCGAACTGATGCAGCATGTTTCCGGAGCGCCAGCCTCGGGCATTTCGGCCATGAAACCGGACATAAACCAGATCCGGATTGGTGACCACATCCAGATTGGGAAACAGGCCTGGAATATCGGGCGTATCCACGCTGACCAGGGTCACCCGGCGGTTTTCCAGTTCGGCAAACACCCGATCCGTTGCCCAGGATTGATGACGGAACTCGATGGCCAGCGGCAGACCGGCCAGCTCGTCCAGAAGACCGGCCAGGTATTTCCGGTTGGCGGGACAGCGGTCAAAGCTGTGGGGAAGCTGAATGAGAACCGCCATCAACTGGCCGGACTGCATCAGCGGCGCAATGCCATCCCGGTACTGACCGGCCTGATTCCGCCACAGTTCGGAATCGATCTCATGGGTGAGGGAGCGGTTGAGTTTGGCGGTAAACCGGAAATCGGATGACACCTGATGCTGCATCCGCTGCAGGGAATCGGCCCGGGGCATCTGATACCAGGTAAAGTTGAGCTCTGTGATGGGAAACTGTTGCGCATAGGTCCCCAGCATTTTTCCGGGCTGGGTTCCGGGGGAATAAAACCCGGCCGTCACCCATTCGGCATAGGAATATCCACTGGTTCCCACATATATGTGGTCTGAGATACTACAGATGGGGGATGCCATTTGGCCCGCGCTGAATTCCCACCACTTTGCCCTGCACCAGAACCTCGTCAAAACCATAGCGCATGATTGAATACCGGCTGTTTTCCGGACGGAGTTCGATATATTGATCAAACACAAAAAACCGTTTGACCGTTGCCTCTTCCTGGTGAATCAGGGCCACGACAATTTCACCGTTTTGGGCATATTGTCGGGGCTCGCAAATCGCCAGATCCCCGTCCAGAATTCCCGCATCGGTCATGGAATCGCCGGTGATCCGAAGGATGAACAGGTTCTGACCCGAAAAAACATCCACATCCACCACCACGGTTCCACTGTATTCCTGCTGGGCATACATGGGCAGGCCGGCCGTAATGCGACCAATGACCGGAATCTCCCGCCAGCGATGCGCCCCTGCAGAAACCTGAAACCGGTTCCGCACATGAATCCGCCGGCCATAACGCCCGTCTCTGCGGATGACCCCTTTGTTTTCAAGTGTTTTGAGCATCTGGGCCACGGCTGCATGGCTGATGCCATTGTCTTTTGCCGCCTGTCTGAGGCTGGGGGACTGGCCGGTTTTTTCGATCGACTGCTCCAGATAGTCCAGAATCTGTTTCTGGCCCGGGGTCAGAACCGGTTTTGAGTCCGGGATATGGATTTTGGAATCGATCATGATTGATATCCTGTTGTGGGATTTTGTATCCGTATGACCTGTCATATCGTGACCGATATCAAAATGTCAATATTAATGTAAAGTACATGTAACATAATGTAAATATTTTTGACCAGGGACATGTCCGCCCGTGTGAACGAAAATAAAAACTGAACCGCAGAATATCGAACAAGGAACCGCAGAAGGATGAATTCGGCCTGTAGCCCCGCAAAACAGCCGAAAACTTCTAAATCATATCGGCACCTGAAATTATCGGCCATGATCATCGTTCCGCCCAGATGATCAAATTTGAATTTACCGTAAAGCCTTAGCACTAAAGAAACATGACC
>DFZE01000176.1 GCA_002382065.1 Desulfobacteraceae bacterium UBA4064 | reverse complement strand
ATGAACTCCAGAGACGATGTGAAGAAATTGATACTGGAAAAGTTGAATTGTTGGATGGGGAAGAATCTTTAATGAAGCTGCGACAGAAATATGAAACCATATGACTTCCATCCACAAGCTCTTGAAGAGATTGATGATTCCATATCTTTCTATAGCGATAGGCAACCCGGACTGGGAAAACGTTTTCTGAAAGCGTTGGATGCTGCAATTTTAAAAATACGTATCAATCCATTACTGTACCCCAAAATAGCTGATGAAATAAGGATTTGTCGTTTACCACGTTTTCCTTTTGGAATAATTTATCGAATTGGTGATGAGAGGATTGAAATTGTCGCTGTGATGCATTTGAAAAGAAAACCAGGTTATTGGAAGACACGAACATAGCCAGGTTCAAGTGGGTTGTTCTGACAGACAAATACAGGCATCCTTCATTCTCTTGTTTACACTGACGCAGGAGCTTCTAAAACGGGTTCCCAAGCTGGAGATTGGGAACCACCCCCAAAACGTAGGAAAGGATGAAAGATAAAGGAATATCCCCTGTTTTGTCGGGGGATTGCAGTTTGATGCACTCCCCCGATCTTTCTACTTTGGGCCTATAAACCCGCCATCCGCTTATATATCATAATACAGCGTAAATTCATGTGGATGGGGTCGCAGTTTCACCGGATCGACTTCATTCTTTTTCTTGTACTCAATCCAGGTATCAATGACATCCTGGGTAAACACATCCCCCTTCATCAAAAATGCATGGTCGTTTTTCAGGGCATCCAGGGCCTCTTCCAGCGATCCCGGAGCTGAAGGCACATCGGCCAGTTCTTCGGGCGGCAGATCATAAATATTCTTGTCCAGCGGATCACCCGGATCCATTTTATGCTCGATGCCGTCCAGCACTGCCATCAGAATGGCGGAAAAAGCCAGATACCCGTTGCACGAGGGGTCCGGAGTCCGGAATTCAATCCGTTTTGCTTTTGGTGATGAACTGTACATGGGAATTCGAATCGCGGCACTGCGGTTCCGGCTGGAATAGGCCAGATTGACCGGCGCCTCATAGCCCGGTACGAGCCGTTTGTAGCTGTTGGTGGTCGGGTTGGTGAATGCACAAAGGGCCTTGCAGTGTTTCAGAATGCCGCCGATTGCCCAGAGCGCCATTTGAGAAACACCGGCATACTGATCACCGGCAAACAGCGGCTGACCATCTTTCCAGATACTGATATGGGTGTGCATGCCGGTGCCATTGTCGCCATAAAGCGGTTTGGGCATGAATGTGACCGTATGGCCATTGCGATACGCCACATTTTTCAATACATACTTGAACCATACCAACTGATCGGCCATTTCCACCAATGGTTTGAAGCGCATGTCAATTTCAGCCTGACCCGCCTGCGCCACCTCATGGTGCTGAGCCTCAATCCGGATTCCCAGACTTTCGAGGGTCAACAGCATCTCGGTTCGCAGGTCCTGAAACTTGTCCATTGGCGGAACCGGAAAATATCCTTCCTTGAGTCTGGGTTTGTAACCCAGGTTTGGTCCCTCATCCCGACCCGTATTCCAGGCACCTTCAATGGAATCAATTTCATAAAAGGCCCGGTTCTGTGCCGATTCAAACCGAATGTCATCAAAAATGAAAAACTCGGCCTCCGGGCCGATGAAAGCCGTGTCACCGATGCCCGTGGTTTTGAGATAATTTTCCGCCTTTCGGGCGATAAACCGCGGATCACGGCTGTAAGGCTCCAATGTCACCGGGTCAACGATATTGGCAATCAGAACCAGCGTGGTATCTTTATAAAACGGGTCCATTTTAGCGGTTGTTGGATCGGGCATGATCAACATGTCGCTGGCATTGATCGGCTGCCATCCCCGAATACTGGAACCGTCAAATCCGAATCCATCCTCAAAACTGGATTCATCCAGTTCACCGATGGGTACGGTAAAATGCTGCCAGACTCCGGGGAAATCAATAAACCGCAAATCCACTACCTTTGCGCCTTTTTCTTTTGCCATGGCCAATACTTCAACTGGTTTCATCTGGTTTTCCTTTCAAATTGGTTAGACACCTGTAAACGGCTGGTTTGTATTTTTCAGTCTGTTTTAAAAGGACTCAAACAACATATGGGACATATTTCCAACATGAATTGCTTTATATTTAAAAACGGATACCTCAAACCCCCAAAGCGTGCATCTATATCGCGTCCTTTCCCCTTTCCCCGGTTCGAACCCGAATGGCCTGTTCAACGGGCATCACAAATATTTTTCCATCGCCCAGTTTTCCGGTATTGGCGGCACTTCTGATCTTTTCAATAACCTTGTCCACCATTCCGGATTCCACGATGACCTCTATTTTGATTTTTGGTATAAAATCAACAATATATTCGGCACCTCGATAGATTTCCTTATGCCCTTTCTGTCGTCCGTAACCCTTGACTTCAGATACGGTCATCCCCTGAATGCCGATTTCATTCAGGGCTTCCTTAACATCATCCAGCTTGAACGGCTTGATGATCGCCTCAATCTTCTTCATCTGCTTCCTCCTGTTTTCCGTTTCCTCCCAGAACATCCATCAGGGCCTGCCTGATGGATGCAAGCTGGTCCATAGAATCAATTTTTTGACCGTCAAAATCCCGTACATAAAATACATCCACTATCTGATCGACCTTTGTGGCGATTTTAGCCACCCATATATCCAGCCCGCACCGGAAAATGGCGTCTGTGACATGATACAGCAGGCCGGGTGAATTCTGGGAAAACACCTCGATAATCGTAAAAAAACTGGATGCCGCGTTATCCACTTCAATGCGGTGGGGTCGCTGATCTTCATGGTGTCTTTCCGGAAAACCGGTATTCCCCCGGTTCCTGAGTGCATCTGACAAATCCAGATTCCCGGAAAGTGCATCCGTCAAATTCTTGTGGGCCCGGTCCCAGCGTTCCTGCTCAAACAACAAGTCCGGCGGCGGTGTCACATTGAAGATATCCAGTGCGGTGTTGTTTCGCCAGGTAAAAATCTGGGCATCCAGAATATCCATGCCGTTCAGGGTAAACACACCGGCAATTTTTGAGAACAGGCCAGGCCGGTCCCTGGCGCATATGGTCACGGTTCGGGTATGTGTGTCATCTGATCCCTCGATCTGCCAGACAAATTCGCTGTCCGCTTTTTCGTGAAAGAGGGCAACATGTTTCAGCACATCCGATGCCGATGCATACACCAGATATCGGGGAGACATCATCTCGTACAACGACCGGATTTCTTTCGTGACGGATTCCGAATTTGCCGAGAGCAGAATGAGGGATTTCTTTTTTTCCATGTCCCGGATCACCTGCTGGCTGGCCAGGTCACCATGCTCCAGAATATTGAGCACCTTGAGAAAAAAATCCCGCAACAGCGCCGCCGTCCATTCGTTCCAGGCCTTGGGCCCAGTGGATATGGAATCCGCCACGGTCAGGAGATACAACATTTTCAAAAGGGATATATCCCGAATTTTCCGGGCGCACCCGATAGAGGTCTCCTCATCGTTGATATCCCGCCGGGTCGCCGTCTTGATGAGCAACAGATGCTCCTCGATCAGAAACACAACCATTTCGATATCGCGTTTGCGGTAACCGGTGCGGCCCAGAATATCCCTGGTCATGAGGGCCCCGATATGCGAATGCGAGCCGGTCTGTTCCCCTTTGCCGACATCATGAAGCAGCGCAGCCCATAACAGCCATTTTCGCATCGGAAAGATATCCTTGTACAGTTCACCACACAAGGTGCACGCAACGCTGTCATCACTGGCGCCGAATTTCTTGATGGTGGCCACCACCCGGAGAGAATGTTTGTCAACCGGATACAGGTGATATTCGTCATATTGAATCCGGTTGGTGATTTTTTTGTATTCGGGGATAAAAACCGGCAAAAAGCCGGCAATCAGCATTTCATCCAGTGCATGGAAACGGGGGGATGTCGCCATCAGCACCTTTTCGAAAGACCGGACAACCTGTGACGCGGCAATAAAATCCTCATCCGCCAGATGCTGAAACTCCCGGATCAGCCGCCTGGCTTCTCCATTCAGAGGCAGGTTTGACCGGGCGCTTTCCTCAAATATCTGCATCAACAGAAACGGATTATGAAAAATGGCCTCTCCCGAAACAAAATTGACCGCACCCCGCTGAATTTCGATTCCCGGTGTTCGGGTTTTGGCCGCCATTTTCATCTGCCGGGCCGATTTTTTTTCATGTGACAAATCATACAGAAAAATTCGAAGCTGCTGTTTGACAAATTCCATTTCGGCATGAATCCGGCTGAGCATCCGCTCCACCGGGTGCTGAACATCGGATCGAATGAATTCAAGCCGTCTGGCCAGCCTGGGCTGATATTCAAAATGCAGTTGATCACATTTCCGGTTGGCCATGTAATGCAGATTGTTGCGAATAATCCAGATAAACGACAATGCCTGACCGAGCTGATGAAATTCATCATGGGAGAGATATCCATAGTATTCCATATCCCGGAACTCCCGAATATCCGAACGAATCTGTGCAATCCATCGAATGGTGTGATAGTCCCGCAACCCGCCCTGCCCTTCCTTGAGATTGGGCTCCAGCAGATAGGCGGAATCCCCATACCGGCGATGCCGGTTCTCGCTGGCCTCGATCAGTACAGAAACCAGTTCGGTGGATCGGGGAAGGATGACATCCTCCCGCAACTGCTTCATGAAAGCGGTGAAAAGCGGGGTCATGCCACAGATCAGCCTGCTGTCCAGAAGTGAGGTAAGCACCTCGATATCGGTTGCGGCAATATCCAGGCATTCTGCGATGGAGCGTGTGGCATGCCCCACGGAAATTCCAATATCCCACAACGGATATACAATCTCCTGAATCAGGGATTCCACGGCATCCGGAACCTGTTTTTCAAAAAGAAACATCAGATCGATATCCGAATGAACACACTGCTCCCTTCTGCCATATCCGCCCAGTGCAATCATGGCGTAGGGATTTTTGTTGGTCATCAGCAATGGACCGACCAGGCTGGACGCATAGCATTGACAGAAATAATCATCAAAAATCACGGTATGGGCATTCAGAAAATCTGCTGTGTTTTCACGGATCGCCGCAGAAATCAGTCGATCGCGTTTTTTCTTCAGTATGGCAGATGGACATTCGGACATGGATCAGCCTTGTCATGGAAAACCGTTTCAGAGTTGGGACTGAATTAATGCATTCCGTAAACATGCGCTCATGCACTATCGGGATTCAGTCATATTTGTGATTCTGTTATGCAATACATGTGCCATTTATCAAATAAATACTATCATATTGATTCAATATACAATATCATCATATGGCATATCATTCGTTTTGGGGTTTTTACACAATTGTTATAGTTTAATGAGATTCGAATACAATTTTGTAATTAATTGTTGTATTCAACTTCACGTATTGACACCAATAGCAATTCCCTTTACATTGACACATCATCATAATGGATGAGCATGCGATTTTTCGGAGGATGACCCGTGTATTCCAAAATTCTTGTACTCCGTTTTCCCCAGACAGAAGTTCAGCGTCCCATTGTCTGCCATCTGGCACGGGACTATGATTTGACATTCAATATTCTTAACGCCCAGGTATTGCCGCGCAGGGAAGGTATCATGGTGCTGGAGCTGAGCGGCGCCCGCAAAAATTTCAAAGATGGCGTCAACTACCTGAAAGAACAGGGTGTTCAGGTTCAGAATGCATCCCAGGATATCCGGCGGGATGCCAAACGGTGTACCCACTGCGGCGCCTGCACCGCGGTTTGCCCCACCGGCGCATTATATATCGAACGTCCGGAGATGAGCGTCAATTTTGATCAGTCCAAATGCTCGGTATGCGAACTGTGTATTACCGCTTGCCCGGTCCGGGTCATGTCTGCCCGCCCCACCAACAAGCTCTTTTTTGAATGAGCCGGTGTATCGCCGTTGCACTCAGCGGCGGCGTGGATTCACTGGTCGCCGGTTTTCTGCTGAAGCAGAAAATCGACCGCGTGGTGGGCATTCATTTCACAACCGGATTTGAACAGGCAGACCCGGATGACAGCAGCGGCAAAAACGTGCCGGGTTCAAATCTGACGCATACCCTTCTCGATCATCTGAAACACCAACTGAATATTGATGTCATTCATATCGACTGCAAAGATGCGTTTCGACGACTGGTGGTTGACTATTTTATCCAAACCTATCAGTCCGGTCAAACGCCCAATCCCTGCCTGGTGTGCAACCCGCTGATCAAATTTGGCGTAATACGGAATGCGGCATCCAAACTGGGAGCCGAAGAACTGGCAACCGGTCATTACGCCCGAACGGCAATGGATCCGGATGGACAATATCATCTTCTGACCGGTGTGGACCCTCAAAAAGATCAATCCTATTTTTTGTCCCGGATGACACAGAACAACCTGAAATCCGTCATGTTTCCGCTGGGGACCCTGACAAAATCACGTGTGCGGGAAATTGCCGCAGAAAACAGTCTGATTCCGTTTTCCCGAAATGAAAGTCAGGATGTCTGTTTTATCAAAAACATGAATTATGCGGACTTTATCAGCAGACACGGTGAGATTCAGCCCGAGCCGGGTCTGATTGTGGATGTTCAGGGACGTGTTTTGGGAAAGCATTCCGGACTGCACCGGTTTACCGTTGGTCAGCGTCGGGGTATCAATGTTCCGGCTGCCAATCCCTATTATGTGGTGCGTCTGGATGTGCAGACAAACCGGCTGATTGTGGGATGGAAGGAAGAACTGGCTGTATCGGAATGCCGGGTGACCCACATCAACTGGATCGAGCACATTCCGTCAGGCCCGATTGAAATTTCTGTCCGGCTTCGTTACCGGCATCAGGCCACTCCGGCCCTTCTGATTCCGGAAAGCAGCCATACCACCGTGCGTGTCTGTTTTGAAAAACCACAGACGGCTGTCACACCCGGTCAGGGAGCGGTGTTTTACCAGGGCGAGGTGGTATTGGGCGGCGGGTTTATCACATCCGATTTTCAGGCGTCATGAATCACCTGGAACCCGGCCTGTTTGAGCGCATCCTCGATGCCATTGGTTTTTGCCGATCCAATTCGAAAGGAATAGATTTTGTCACACGACGGGGTGGCGTTCATGCCGATTTGAACAATATCACCCCCATTTTCCTGAATGATCTGCACCACCCGGTTTAACGCTTCCGGCTCACATCCGATGGCCACCTCAATTCGGGAGCCCGATTTCAGAATTCCCATCATATCGATAAATGCCCGCAGTATGTCGGATTCGGTGATAATGCCGACCACCTGCCCGTTTGTAACAACAGGCATTCCGCCAATTTTGTGTTCATAGATCAGTCGGGCCGCCCCCTCGATATCGTCATCCGGACCGACGGTAACCGGATCGGTAATCATGATATCCGTCAACCGGAGATCGCTGACCATGGCCGGAATCAATCCCTGTTTGAGATCCGCAAGCGTCACAAATCCGATCAGCATCCTGTCTTTACCGACAACCGGCAGATGTCGGATGCCCCTGTTTTTCATCAACTTGATGGCCTCTTCAATGGAGGTTTTTTTTGTGACGGTTATGGGGTCGGGTATCATCAGGGATTTTATTTTCACGACGGATGCTCCTTGTATTGGGTTCAGGTCAGGGTTCAGAAGTCAGAAATCAGAGATAGGGGTCAGACAATTTGATACCTGATCTCAATACGTCACTTCTGCGCAGCCCGCAACTGAAAACTTATCTTTTGGGCTCATACAGGCAAAGTGGTTCTTCCGCCATATAGTCTCCCGTGGCCTCGTAGGCTCTGGCCCGACATCCGCCGCAGACTTTCCGGTATTCACATATCCCGCATTTACCCTTCAGATTGTCAAAATTTCTCAGGTTCAAAAATATCGGGGATTGATTCCAGACATCTGCAAAAGACTGCCGGGTTACATCGCCACAGTTGAGATCCAGGAATCCGCAGGGTTGAACAACGCCGCGATGCGAGATAAAACAGAATCCGGTGCCTCCCAGGCATCCACGTGTCACCGCATCGAGTCCATGAGTCTGAAACGTGACGTCGATACCATCTGCCCTGGACCGTTGGCGAAGAATCCGGTAATAATGCGGCGCACAGGTGGCTTTCAGCATCAGGGGCGTCTTGCCCCGCTGATCATAAAACCAGTTCAGGGTGGTCTCATATTCCTCGGCGGTAATGGCCTGATCCGCAATATATTTGCCGCGTCCGGTTGGCACCAGCAGGAAAATATGATGGGCCACCGCCCCCAGTGAAACGGCCAGATCCTGAATTTTGGGAATCTGATCCAGATTGCTCTGGGTAATGGTGGTGTTGATCTGGAATTCGATTCCGGCAGATTTGGCATGATCGATACCCCGAAGTGCGGCATCAAATGCACCGGGAACACCCCGAAACGCATCATGAAATTCGGCCGTGGCGCCATCCAGACTGATACTGATTCGCTGGATACCCGCCGCTGCCATTTTGCCGGCACTGGATTCGTTGATCAGGGTGCCATTGGTTGCCATGACCATTTTCAGTCCCCTGGATGTGCCATATGTGGCGACATCCAGAATATCGGCGCGCAGTAAGGGCTCACCGCCGGTCAGAATGACGATACAGGACCCGACATCCGCAATCTGATCCAGCAGCCGGTAACAGGCATGGGTTTCGAGCTCACCGTCATAGGGACCACGGGTGGCGGCAGCCCGGCAATGAACACAGGACAGGTTGCAGTTACGGGTGATTTCCCAGGCCACCAGCCGGAGGGAAGACTGCCCCGGACCAGATGAATGGGGTGAATGGGCGGTTGATGCGTGGGGATGGGTCATATGGATTTCCGGATTTCCTTTGCCGCGTCCATGGCAAAATAGGTCAATATCATGTCTGCACCGGCCCGTTTGATGGCGGTCAAAGATTCCATCATCACCCGCGGGCCATCCAGCCAGCCCAATTGCTCGGCAGCCTTGATCATGCTGTATTCACCGCTCACATTATAGGCTGCAACCGGCAGATCGATCTCCTGACGAATTCGGCAAATGACATCCAGATACGCCAATGCCGGTTTGACCATGATGATGTCGGCGCCTTCCCCGATATCCATGGTCGCTTCCCGCAACGCTTCCTGTGCATTGGCCGGATCCATCTGATAGGTTCTGCGGTCTCCGAATTTGGGTGCGGAGTCCGCCGCCTGCCGAAAAGGTCCATAAAATCCCGAGCAGTATTTTGCGGAATAGGCCATAATGGGAATGTGACTGAAACCGGAGTCGTCCAGCCCCTCCCGAATCTCTGCCACCCGGCCATCCATCATGTCCGATGGCGCCACCATGTCTGCCCCGGCCTTGGCGTGGGATACCGCGGTGCGCGCCAGAAGATCCAGGGTGGCGTCGTTGTCGATGATATTTTTTTCCACCACGCCACAATGCCCGTGATCCGTATATTGGCACAGACAGACATCGGTGATGACCATAAGATCCGGCAGTTTGTTCTTGACCGCCCTGACCGCCCGCTGGACAATACCGTCTTTGGCGTATGCAGCAGTTCCCAAAGCATCCTTTTTATCCGGAACACCAAACAGGATGACGGCTGGGATGCCAAGCCCCGCAATTTCCTGACATTTTTTTACCAGATTGTCGATGGACAACTGGCACTGATCCGGCATGGAGGGTATCTGATTTTTGATATTTTTTCCTTCCACGGCAAACAGCGGCATGATGAAGTTGTTCACATCCAGAACCGTCTCCCGGACCATGCGGCGGAAGCCTTCGGTTTGTCTCATTCTTCTGGGTCTGTATTCGGGAAAAATCATGTTGTTATCTTTCTTTGCAGTCATGAATGAAAATAAACAGCGAACAGCAGAATATCGAACAAGGAACCGCAGAAGGATGAATACGGCTTGCAGCGGTCCGGCCAATAGTCAGGTAAGCCAAACTACCGGCCAACCTGACCTACCGGCTGTATATGAGAAGGTTCAGGCCTGTTCGTAGTGACGCCGTCAGGCGTTTTTTTAATGCCCTTACGGGCACACTACGAACAGAGGGAAGCATTCCCCGAATGCTATTTTCACGGTAAACGATCATGAATCATTCCGGATTTCATCATCAGTCAAATAGCACGCGGGATCAGGCGCCCAAACATCGCCGGTCAGGGCTTCGGCCCGGACCCGGAAATTGCCCCCGCAGATATCCAGCCACCGGCAGGCGGCGCATCGGCCGGTCACATGATGTTTTTTTTCTTTAAGCTGTTTCATCAGCGGGTTGGAAAGATCCGACCAGATTTCTGAAAACGGCCGGTTTCGCACATTTCCAAAACTGTAATGCCGCCAGAACTGATCCGCATGGACTTCGCCATCCCAGCTCACACAGCCGATTCCCCGGCCCGAGTTGTTGCCCTCGTTCATTTTCAACAACTCCAGCACCTCGGCCGCCCGTTCGGGATTTTCCTTCAGAAGTCTCAGATACACATATGGCCCGTCCGCATGGTTGTCGACAGTCAGAATTTCCTTGGATTTTCCGGCATCGTGAAGCGCTTTGGTCATGTCCATGATACGATCCACAATAACCCGGGTTTCGGCATGGGAACAGTCTTCCTCAACCAGTTTGGAGCCCCTGCCGGCATAAACCAGATGATAAAAACAGGCTCTGGGAATTTCCATCTCGTCCAGCAGATGAAAAATTTCGGGAATTTCCGCCTGATTGTACCGGTTGATGGTAAATCGCAGCCCGACCTTGATGCCCGCTTCCTGACAGTTGCGAATTCCCTTCAGCGCCGACTGGAAAGCACCGGCTACCCCTCTGAAATGGTCATGCACCGGTTCCATCCCGTCGAGACTGACGCCGACATAGGACAGCCCGATGGCCTTCAATGTTTTGGCCACCTCCGGCGTGATCAACACGCCGTTGGTGGAAATAACAGCCCGCATGCCTTTTTGAACCGCGTATTCGGCCAGTTCCGGCAGGTCTTCCCGCATCAGCGGCTCACCCCCGGAGAACAGAATGACCGGAGAGCCGAATTGGGCCAGATCATCCAGCAGCGCACGACCTTCGGCCGTGGTCAATTCATTTTTGGCAGCCTTGGCCGTTGCTTTGGCATAGCAGTGAATGCATTTCAGATTGCATTTCTGGGTCATGTTCCAGACGACAACCGGCCGTTTATCGCTGGAAAACTGTAACAGGTGAGATGGGAGCTTGCCGGACATCCGGCCATAACGCAGGGCATCCGATGGCTCCACGGTTCCACAATAGAGTTTTGAAATACCGATCATTGCTTATCCTTGGCCGATAAATTCGAATTATCGGGTAACTGTCTGGTTGATCCGCTCATGTCCATCCGGATCATCTCCCCAATATACTGTTCCGGATTCAACAGGGCTTTTCGATTGATAAAAAAACGGTTTCTGCCGGTCTTTTCCCGTATCAGTTTCAATCCCATCTCGAAATCCAGCTCGATCTGTTTTTGATAATCCTCGACATGAATCGCAGGATTGACCAGTTGTTCGATGATGAAATCTACCGCATCATCTTCAAGAACGATATTGATATCGTGATCTTTATAAAATGCCAGTTCCATCCTCTTGATCTCGTCATAAAGCGATTTGACCCGGGAAATGATATGGCCGATATCCATGATGTAGCGGGAATAGTATTTTGTGATGATATCCATTCGGGATGGGGTCAGGGTCAGACTGTAGCGATCGGAAAACCGTTTCCGGTTTTCCTGAAGATATTCCCGGATGTAATCCTTTTCTGCAAGGACCAGCCTGTCGTATTCTGCGTTGAGCACATGGCGCAGTGATGCATCCTGGAGCTTTTTCAGACCCGCCACCGGGGACATGATGACATCAGCCGTTATCGGAAAACATGTGACATCACTGGATGGCAAACGGCGTTCAAACGGCAGAAGTGCACTTTCCACCGCACTGACCAGCCCTCTGGCCCCGGTATTTTCCGCATTCGCCCGCTTTGCCAGAAGCCGGAGCGCCGGATCATCAAACTCGATGTCTATGCCATAAGCGGAAAAATCAAGTTTTTTGCCCAGAATTACCGGATTGTTTGGATTTCGAAGGATATCATACAAATCGGATTCCGTCAGGCGTTCAAATATGGCCCGCACCGGAAGCCTGCCCACAAATTCGGATTCAAACCCGTACTCGACCAGATCTTCGGTCCTGACCTGGGCCAGAACGTCATCCACATTTTTGCTGTCTTTCAACTGGGCCCCGAATCCAAGGCCCTGTGCATGAATTCTTTTTTTGATGATTTCTGTCAGATCCCCGAATGCACCACTGACAATAAAGAGAATGTTCCGGGTATTCACCACACGGCGGTCCCGTTCACCGGTTTTTCGAAAGCGCTCGATTTCCTGAAGCATGGAAATGGGATCATGGGGAATTTTCAAATCCACATCCGTTTCTTCCATGGGCTTGAGCAGGGCCCGCTGTACACCGGTTCGGGAAACATCCGCCCCGATGATATTCCGGCTGCCGGCAATTTTATCAATTTCATCGATGTAAATGATGCCATGCTCTGCCAGTTCGATGTTGTCGTTGGCCTCACGAACCAGGTCCCGAACCAGATCTTCCACATCCCCACCGACATATCCGGTTTCACTGAATTTGGTGGCATCTCCCTTGACAAACGGAACCCCGATTTTCTTGGCAATCAACCGAATCATATAGGTCTTGCCAACGCCGGTCGGTCCAATCATCAGGACATTGTTTTTGATACTCCCGACAATCTCATGGGCAGACTGTGATGTGTCCCGAAGGCGTTTGATCCGGTTGAAATGTGTACATATTTTGGTCGCCAAAACGGTTTTTGCCTGTTCCTGCTTGACAATATACTGATCCAGCCAGGCAATCAGCTCATCGGGTTTCAGATCGAAATCCAGCGTAAACGCGGGTGCGGGTTCTTTGGGTTTTGACGCCGTCATATCGGGATGGGGCATGACCTCCTGGGCCGACACCATTTTCACGGAGCCGCCGAACCGTTTGGCCAAAAAATCCCCCAGTTCTTTCTCGATTTCTTTGGGATTGGGCAATTTTTCATTATGTGTTTTCATGGCTAAACTTTAATCATATTGTTTCTGAAATTGCAAGGAATGTAATCCGCCATCCCCGCAGCCTTCTGTCTTCAGCTCTCAATTTTCATCCTTCAATCTTCCATTTTCATCCTTCATCCTTCATCCTTCATCCTTCCCATTGCCTGACCGAAGGGAAAAGCCCGGTATGGGTATGCGGAATGAATTTGGCAGCACTGAAGCGGTTCATGAAATCCATATTGACGTTCAGTTCCATGTACGTAATATTTTTTTGAATCATCCCGATTTCATCCATTTTGGTAGGGTCTTTCAGCAGCATGGAAGCGCCTTCCAGGCTGCTGTTGCCCAGGGTCTGATACCGGGTAAGCGGCATGTCCGGAATCATTCCGATGGTGATGGCCGAAACCGGGTTGATAAAATATCCAAATGTTCCGGCAATATAAAAGGTTGGAATATCCTGTGGCGCCAGGCCAACCGTTCCGGTCAGGGTTTCCAGAATGGTAAACATGGCAGCCTTGGATCGGAGCAGACTGTCCAGATCCGCCTGGGTAATGACCAGATTGCATCCGGTTTCCGACTGGGCTGCCGAAACCAGGATAAACGCCGGGATTCCGTTTTCAAGATAAAACCGGTCTTTGCATCGGCCCGGAACCAGCTTTCCCCGAATATCGATCATGCCGGACAGAAACAGTTGCGCCGCCAGATCAATGAGACCTGATCCGCAGATTCCCCGGGGGGGCATATCTTCAATTGTATGACAATCCACGGTAAAATCAAGAGGATCGATGGTCACCCGATCGATCACGCCCGGTCCGGCCATCATGCCCATCTGTGTCACACCGCCTTCCAAAGCGGGTCCGGCAGCACCGGCGCAGGCAATCATCCAGGAATGGTTTCCCAGAACAACTTCGGCATTTGTCCCCACATCCACCAGCATGGCCGTCTCTTCCCGGCGATTGAGCCCGGAAAACAGGATACCGGAAATCAGATCACCACCAAAATAGCTTCCGATATTGGGAAAAACAAAGATCTGACCCGACGGGTGGATGCGGATGCCCACATCCGCAGCACAAACGACATCCGGCTGATTGGTAACCGGAATATAGGGTTCCCGAATCAGCCATCGGGGTTCAAGGCCCAGAAACAGATGGGTCATGGCTGTATTTCCGGAAACAGTGACCAGATAGATGTCATCAGCCCGCAGATTCACGCTACGGCAAATTCTCTCAGCCTGAAGGTTGATTTCAGAAATGATCAGTTCCTGGATCCGGGCAATTCCACCAGGCTGATCCGCATCATGAATCCGTGTCAGAATATCCGGTCCGATGGCAATCTGGGGATTGTCAAAACTGTTTTCAGCCAGATTGCCCCCTGAAATCAGGTCGATCAGGCGAATGACGACCCGGGTCGTACCCAGATCAACAGCCAGCCCCAGCACCGGTCGAGCGTCTGTGACCGGTTCGACATCGACAATAAACCAGCCTGCGGCATTTTTGAACAGAACACACCTGACCCGATAGTCCGATGCCCGCAAGATGTCGGGCAGCTTTTTCATGAGCCGGTAATGGCAGGTGACATGACCGGCGCCGGTCTGCTGCCGGATTGCCTGAAGCAGACGGTCAACATCAGCGGTATTGTCCTGTAAGGAAGGCTTTGGCAGGGAAATTATCAGAACCCAGGATGACAAACACACAGAATCGCTCAAAATCGTAACCTTTTCATGTTCATTATGCCATTTATTCTGTTTATCATGAAAATGGAAAATCAGAATTCAGAACCCAGAATTCAGAATTCAGAATTCAGTAGAAAATCGGTAAAATCATTTTCATATCTGGGGGTGAACCTCCCAGAATGATTCATGATCGTTTACCATGAAAACACATTCAGTATTGCGTATGAAAACAGCCATGCCGCCGGACCGTCCGACAGCGGCGCTGCCTGAATGCTGGTTGCCGCACCTTCAGTCTTCAGCCTTTTTCATCCCTGAAGGTGCCCCCTGAATGATTCATGCATATTTACTTAAAGATAATTAAACAGGCTGGGAATATGTCAAATGCACCCGGCAAAAAATAACCCGATCATTAAAAAACCCGGGATTGAATTCAGGGCGCATTGCGTATCCTCGTGTTTTTTCCGGATTGGCTTCTGAAGAAAAGATTTCGGAAAGCCGCCAAGACCACGGTACAGGACTATTTTGATGCATTGCGTCAAGTCAAATTATTGACTATAATCATCAATGAATTCCGGCTGCGTTTGGCCGGAAACGGCTATCATGTATCCATTTGGTTTCTAAACGGAAATCTCCATATTCCCGATATTGTTTCTTCACCCGCATTGTGATCTTCGTGGCGGTCCATTCATTTGATTGCCCGATCATCCCGGACAGCAGTGCGGATTTATGGCTCCAAACGGTCACGCCGCAATAAGTTCTGCCCATATCTCCTGAATTCCGACATTCCCGGAATTATGATATTTTTGCGGAGACAGGACAACGGCCGCCAGAAAGGAACGATGATGAAATTTTTTACAACCGCAGGGCCGGTGAACTGTCTGGATCATTACTGTCTGCCGCCGCTGGAGCGCTTTGATCTGGATGAAGTTCTGAGGCTGATCTCCCAGAAAAAATATTTTCTCTTGCATGCACCCCGGCAGACCGGAAAAACTAGCAGCCTTTTGGCATTGATGACCTATCTGAATCAGGAGGGGAACTACCGGGCCCTGTATGCCAATATAGAAGGCGCACAGGCTGCACGGGAAAATGTGAAAGACGGTATTACTGCCGTCATTTATTCCATTGCGATACAAGCCAGCCGTGTATTCCGGGATGAACAGATCGATCATCTGGCACAAAAAATCATTTCTGAAAAATCGGCTCTGGTGGCTCTTGAGCAATTTGTTTCCTTATGGTGTCAGCTATCCGCTCAACCGACGGTTCTGATTCTGGACGAGGTTGATGCCCTGGTTGGTGACACACTAATCTCCCTTCTGCGGCAATTGCGGTCTGGCTATCCCAACCGGCCGACCCTTTTTCCCCAATCGATCATTCTGTGCGGGATTCGGGACATCCGGGACTATCGAATTCATTCCAGTAAAGAAAAAACCATAATTACCGGTGGCAGTGCATTCAATGTCAAGGCCAAGTCACTGCGAATGGGCGATTTTATCGAGACAGAAGTATATGCCCTGCTGCAGGAACACACCAAAGAAACCGGCCAGATATTTGAACCCGATGCCATGCAGACAATATGGTATCTGACCCAAGGTCAACCGTGGCTGGTCAATGCACTGGCCTATGAAACCTGTTTTGAAATGGCGCAAGGCAGAGACCGGACCACACCCATTACCCGGGAGATGGTGTTGACTGCCAAAGAAAATCTGATCATCAACCGGGTGACCCATCTGGATCAACTGGCTGACAAACTGATGGAACCTCGTGTTCGAAGCGTAATTGAGCCCATGCTGGCAGGGCTAAGCCTTGAAACCATGAATCCGGATGACATCCAGTACGTGGTGGATCTGGGGTTGTGCCGGATGAAATCAACCGGCCTGATCGAAATTGCAAATCCCATTTACCGGGAAGTTTTACCCCGGACACTGGCATTTGTGCCTCAGGCATCATTGCCCCAAATTTCACCATCCTGGCTGAAGCCTGACGGCAGTCTGGATACCCATGCGCTTCTGAATGCGTTTCTGGAATTCTGGCGTCAGCATGGCGAGCCCCTGCTGCGCAGCGCCCCCTATCATGAAATTGCCCCCCATCTGGTGCTGATGGCATTCATGCACCGGGTCGTCAATGGCGGCGGCGCCATCGAACGGGAATATGCCATTGGCAGCGGACGGATGGATCTGTGTATCCGCTTTGGGGATGTCACTCTTGCCATCGAACTGAAAGTCTGGCGGGACCGGGAACCGGACCCCCTTGCCGAAGGGCTGAAACAGATCGAAGGCTATCTGAAAGGATTGTCCCTGGATACCGGCTGGCTGGTCATCTTTGATCACAGAAGTGGTCGGCCCCGGATACGGGAGCGGACCGTTGCGGAGTCTGCCACGACACAATCCGGAATGGCGGTTACGGTGATTCGGGCATAGATGGCCCCTCATCCTGACCGGGTTCATCGCCATGATATTGGGATCATCCCCTGATGCAGGAGATCATGAACGAACGACACCCGACTGGTTCGATTAGCCGTCAAATTAGCGAAACCCCGGACTTCATGCTGACCGGGGTGAATCTGGAAACCATGAATCCGGATGGTATCCTGTAGGTGGTCAGTCCGAATCCGGGAGCGAACCTATGCCCAAACGGCCCAAACCGGATCCGGCAGCACCATTGCCGTGATATGGGCTTAGGTGATTTGATCATATCAAAATCCGGCGAGATTCATTCAACAGGAAGGCGCTGTCATGAAATTTTTCACAACCGAAGGACCGGTAAACTGTTCGAATCATTACTGTCTTCCGCCACTGGAGCGATTTGATCTGGATGAAATCCTGACCCTCATTGCCCGGCAAAAATATTTTGTGCTGCATGCACCCCGGCAGACCGGAAAAACCAGCAGCCTTTTGGCATTGATGACCTATCTGAATCAGGAGGGGAACTACCGGGCCCTGTATGCCAATATAGAAGGCGCACAGGCTGCACGGGAAAATGTGAAAGAAGGTATTGCTGCCGTCATTTATTCCATTGCGATACAAGCCAGCCGTGTATTCCGGGATGAACAGGTCGATCATCTGGCACAAAAAATCATTTCTGAAAAATCGGCTCTGGTGGCTCTTGAGCAATTTGTTTCCTTATGGTGTCAGCTATCCGCTCAACCGACGGTTCTGATTCTGGACGAGGTTGATGCCCTGATTGGTGACACACTGATCTCCCTTCTGCGGCAATTGCGGTCTGGCTATCCCAACCGGCCGACCCTTTTTCCCCAATCGATCATTCTGTGCGGGGTTCGGGACATCCGGGACTATCGAATTCATTCCAGTAAAGAAAAAACCATAATTACCGGTGGCAGTGCATTCAATGTCAAGGCCAAGTCACTGCGAATGGGCGATTTTATCGAGACGGAAGTATATGCCCTGCTGCAGGAACACACCAAGGAAACCGGCCAGATATTTGAACCCGATGCCATGCAGACAATATGGTATCTGACCCAAGGTCAACCGTGGCTGGTCAATGCACTGGCCTATGAAACCTGTTTTGAAATGAAGGAAGGAAGGGGCTGGACAATACCCATTACTCGGAAGATGGTGCTGGATGCCAAAGAAAATTTGATCATCAACCGGGTAACCCATCTGGATCAGCTTTCTGACAAACTCCAGGAGCCCCGGGTTCGTCGGGTCGTCGAGCCCATACTGGCCGGCGGCATCATTACAGAAGGAACCGATGATGACCGTCAGTATGTCATCGATCTGGGACTGGTACGCCGGAAGGGCGCCGGCGGTCTGGTGATTTCCAATCCGATCTATCGGGAAGTCATTCCCCGCGTGCTGGCCGGTGCCCCGCAGGATTCACTGCCCGCCATGTCACCATCTTGGCTGAAGCCTGACGGCAGTCTGGATACCCATGCGCTTCTGAATGCGTTTCTGGAATTCTGGCGTCAGCATGGCGAGCCCCTGCTGCGCAGCGCCCCGTATCATGAGATTGCCCCCCATCTGGTGCTGATGGCATTCATGCACCGGGTCGTCAATGGCGGCGGCGCCATCGAACGGGAATATGCCATTGGCAGCGGACGGATGGATCTGTGTATCCGCTTCGGGAATGTCACCCTGGCCATCGAACTGAAGGTCTGGCGGGACCGGGAGCCGGACCCCCTTGCTGAAGGGTTGAAACAGATCGAAGGCTATCTGAAAGGATTGTCGCTGGATACCGGCTGGCTGGTCATCTTTGATCACAGAAGTGGTCAGCCCCGGATACGGGAGCGGACAGTTGCGGAGTCTGCCACGACACAATCCGGAATGGCGGTTACGGTGATTCGGGCTTAAAGGGATAAGCAAATTGTGACCAACTGCAGTTCAACTTCGGAAAGGAGACCTGATCGATGATAGAACGGATCACTGTAAACCCAATGATTCTGGGAGGAAAGCCAATTATACGGGGTACCCGTATTTCTGTTGAGTTTATTCTCGACTTATTATCTGCCGATGTTTCTGAAAAAGAAATTCTTGAAGATTATCCGCACCTGACCAAAGATGATATTTTGGCTTGTCTCAAGCCGGTAGGTCAGGTTGGCCGGTAGTTTGGCCTACCTGACTGCTGGGCCGGACCGCTGGATGCCGGATTCATCCTTCTGCTGTTCGCTTTTTATTTTCATTTTCGGGAGTGAGCAAACCCTTGATCATGAGCGTTTACTGTGAATCCCCAACATCTGAAACCGTTCGGCCCAGGGATGCACGGATCGACCATGCCCCTACTGCGGCTCGTATCAGACAGTGGAGGCTATTTCGAAAAGGGTGGAGAGGCAAAACAGGAGGGATGATGACGCCTACAAAAACACCCTGTATGAAATCTTCAGGGCCTTGCCCAGTTTTTTGGCCATATCCTTGCCGATGGACCGTTTGTTGTTCTCCATCTCGGAAATATGCCGCTGCGGAATCCCCGTCAGTTTGGCCAGATCGCGCTGGGTCATGTTCTCTTTGCCTCTGGCTCCGATCAGCGCGGCACCCGGGGTCAGGTCCGATTCCATGAAACATTCCCGCCAGGGAACAGACTCGGAAATGTCCACAAATCCCAGAGACTTCAGCATGTCAACGGCATGGTTTCGCTTTTCGACAGGGCCGACAAACCGCAGCTCTACCAGGTCTTCTCTAATAGGGTGCCCGCTCGTGAGTTCCTGCATAGATAATCTCCACTATTCGTATTTCTTTGTTCACAATCTCCCAGACAGCGACATAAGTGGGATGCCCTTTTTTCAGATGGCAGTGGTGGCGGTCCCCGTCAAGCGCGCCGTAATTCGGCCAGTTACCCCGGACTGGTCCCAGTGCTTCAATCTCCTTGATCAGAACGGATAACTGAAGTCGAACCGGCCTGGGCAGCCGCTCAATTTTCTTGCCGATTTTTTTATCGGTCGTCACTGTCCATTCCACATTTAAATGATACTCTTCACTGGTATCATGTCAATCAAAAAAACAGGCGACGATTCAAACAACCCAAAGCTTTTCTGATCAATCCATCAAGGAAGGGAGTCTGTAATATCCCCATGGGGTTGAACTCCTTACCGGGATAGCGGCGATGTTATAACTCGATTATCAAGTTTTTTNNAAAAAACTTGAACATCGAGTATAAGTGATTTTTCCGCCATTTGTGACAGATATATTGGGCGCAGGAAGTGTAGCCCAGGTGTTTATTCTCGTGCAAAGAAAAAATTGTACCGCATTGACATTCAATACGATATCCTATAATGTGCAATATCGACTACCAATATCGAAATTGCACGGAGGTCATCTGGTGATCAATCGTACAACTTATCTGGAAAAGATCCGCTTTCAATTTGATGTACATCCGGTTGTTGCCATTTTGGGACCTCGCCAGTGTGGAAAAACAACACTGGCTCAAATATACGCCGACCGTTTTGTCGATCAGACGGTTACGCGCTTTGACCTGGAAGATCCCATCCATCTTTCCCGACTGACCTCCCCCAAGCTTGCGCTAAGTTCATTGGAAGGGCTTGTTGTTATCGACGAGATCCAGCGGTCACCGGGTCTGTTTGAAATTTTGCGGGTTCTGGCAGATCGCAAAAACAATCCCGCTCGTTTTCTGATACTGGGAAGCGCATCCCGGGATCTGATTCGTCAATCATCTGAAACGCTCGCCGGACGGATTGGATATATCGAACTGACTCCTTTTTCCCTGGAAGAAACGGGAATTGAAAAAATACGGGATCTCTGGTTTGCCGGTGGTTTTCCACCGTCATTTCTGGCCAAATCGGAGGCAATCTCTTCTGCTTGGCGCAAGGCATACATTTCGACATTTTTGGAAAGGGACATTCCGAATCTCGGGTTTTCAATACCGCCTGCCGCATTAAGACGCTTTTGGATGATGCTGGCGCATTATCATGGCCAAACCATTAACTATTCTGAGTTTGGACGATCTTTTGGCGCTTCGGATAATACAATCAGACGATATATGGATTTGCTGGCATCCACTTTCATGATTCGGCAACTGCCTCCCTGGTATGAAAACATCCAGAAACGACAGGTCAAGGCGCCCAAGGTTTACGTTCGTGACTCGGGCATTTTTCACAGTCTGCTGGGCGTAGAGACGTTTTCCGATCTGCAGTTTCATCCCAAATTGGGGCCATCCTGGGAAGGTTTTGCCATTGAGACAATCATTCGCCATTATGGCGCTGAAGAAGGGGAATGCTATTTCTGGTCTGTCACGGGACGTTCGGAAATCGATCTTCTTATTTTCAGTGCTTCCAGACGGATCGGATTTGAAATCAAGCATACCGACTCCCCCAAAATCACCCGTTCCCTGAAAACAGCCCAGGAAGATTTGAAAATCGACGAGTTATACATTGTTTATCCCGGGAAAGACCGTTTTCCCATGGACCGGAAAATACTGGCCGCGGGTTTGGAAACGATGGTCTAACAACAATCAACCCTGGCTGGTGAATGCGCTGGCATATCA
>DFZE01000044.1:15945-18781 GCA_002382065.1 Desulfobacteraceae bacterium UBA4064 | reverse complement strand
AGCCTTTCCCACATGCCGCGACACATGAAATCTGCCTGGTGACCATGCCACATCAGGATATGATCATCCAGAACCGCGGCTTCATAGGTTTGAATGCCGGGGAAAATTCCCTGAAGGGATCTGCATCGCTTTTTCCAGCAATCGTCATGATTGCCCCAAATTTTGATGTAGCGGTTTTTTTCCGGGTCCCGGCCATGAAACTTGGCCAGGCGGTCATACACCGAGGTATGGGTGATGTAAATCTGGGGAAAACGCTTGTTCTCCCACAGGTCTTCGGCATCTCCCAGTTCGATCAGGGTGAAACCTTTGGCATGGTAATAGTCCAGGGCGCAATTGAAAATCAGGGAATTGGCGGCAAAGTCGTCTGCGCCGGTGCCGTCGCCGCGGTGGGCGTCGGAGAAGAGAATGAATCGGGAGTTGGCTGTCGAGGTGAGCCTGATGGTTTTTATGGCCTGCATGATATCAGCATATTCGACATGGTCATTTTGCCTGTCCCATATGGTTGTCCGATTTCTGAAATACGCAGAAGAAACTGGAATGAGCCGGGTTGTTCAAAATCCGGTGTCAAAGCCTATGGCACAGTGAGAATGGTTTTTCAACAGATATTTGGGAGGGGGAGGGATATTAGGCTGAAGACTGAAGGCTGAAGGCACTGCATTCAGGCAAGGCAGCGGGTAGGTCGGATGGTGCGGATATTTGCGGCTCTCTGACACCAGGCCCACGGCTGACCGCATAGTTGCAATGTCAGGTAGGCCACACAACCGGCCAACCTGACCTACAGGCTTAAAAGGCTGAAGGTGCTGCATTCAGCGGATAGGTCAGGGTGTCACGGCTTTTTGCGGCTCCCTGACTCCAGTTGACCGGCAAACCTGACTGATTGACTGTCTAACTAAATGATGATATTACAAAAATTGAATTGGTGCAGCAGATCACTGGCTGCGGAATTTCAGACAGCAGACATCCATCAAAAGGTTCAGAGTCAAATGACAAGAGAAGAACATATAAAATATTGGCGTGAAAGCGCACAACACGATATTGAATCTTCAGAAATAATATTCAATTCAGAGAGATATGACTGGTGCCTGTTTGTCGGACATTTGGCATTGGAGAAAATTTTGAAGGCGATATTTGTGGACAGAAATGACAATAATATTCCCCCAAAAATTCATAACCTTGTCAGGTTGGCGGAATTATCGGGAATAGAGTTATGTGAAGAACAAAAATTTTCCCTTGACAGGATAAACGATTTCAACATTCAGACACGGTATCCCGACTATAGACTTGAATTTTACAAACGATGTAACGCTGATTACACAACAATTCATTTTGCCAAGATAAAGGAATTTTATACATGGTTCAAATCCCTGTTGAAGTAAAGGATATCATCGATCGTTATCTCAATGAACTGGACCGTCATAACATTCCGATCAAAGAAGCTATACTTTTCGGCAGTTATGCCAAAGGTAATCACCATGAATGGAGCGATATTGATATTGCTCTGGTCTCAGAAATATTTACCGGAGATCGTATAGATGATAAAGATAAAATACGGAAAGTTACACTGTCTGTAAGCAGCCAGATAGAAGTAATCCCTTTTTCGGTTTCGGACTTCAATCAGTATAATCCTTTAGTAAAGGAGATTTTAACAACAGGAATGAAACTGCAACATCAATCCATAGATAGCCAAAAAATCGGACTAAACGCCGTATAACCAACCGGTCAACCTGGCCTAAAGGCTTAAAAGGCTGAAGGCTGAAGACTGAAGGTGCCGCATTTAGGCTTAAAAGGCTGAAGCGGCAGGTCAGGGTGTCGCGGCTATTTGCAGACCGATTTTGGCCAAACAGTTTTTCATCGCGGTGATGACAGGAGAATCGTCAATTTCGAGGATGCTTCGCCCATCAATGTCATAAGACCGGATGGTGTCATCTTCCGGAATCCATCCCAGGCAATTCAGAACCGGCGGTATCAGGAGTTTTTCCCATTCTTCCGCACTCCTCAGACGGTTTAGAATCAGACATGCCTTTTCGTACGCAATGGCGGAATCGGATACTTCCTGAATGGTCTGAACAACATGGATTCCCTTGCGCGAAGCATCTGAAACCAGGATCAGGTGGGTGACTTTTTCCATTACCCGCCGGTTCACCTGCTCAATTCCGGCTTCACCGTCAATGACCACGTAGTCAAAGTTACCCGCCATGGACGCGATAAGATCTTTTAAAACATGATTCACCTGACAATAGCATCCTTCCTTTTCCGGTCTTCCGATGGCAAGAAACGCAATATTTTTCTGTTCTTCCAGAGCGGAAAACATTTCGTAATCCAGCATGGAAAGTATTTCCGCCTTATCCGTCGCCTTTCCGGACTGCACCTGCCGGATCAGTTCGTTGCGGACGTCGTCAACGGTTTTGCTTACCGTGATTCCCAGTGCGGTTGACAGGCCCACGGCCGGGTCTGCGTCTATGGCCAGCACCGTGTTGTCCGGGTTTGAAGACAGGATTTTCACGATTGTTGCGGAAAGCCTTGAACATGTCGATCGGAGGGGCAAAAGCCGTACCGCAGAAAATCATTGAACTGCCGCCGGTGGTAATGGCGCGGACGATGGGAAGCGCCTGTTTTGTCATTACAACGCTTTTTCCGGGAACAAATGCCCGGGGGATGGTTTTGAAAAAAGACCCTTTTTCAGGATCATTATCCCCCCACTCAAGAACGAGAATCTTTTTTCCTATGGTCGCAAAACTCAGTTGGGTTTTGCAGGAGCTGAGGGTCATCCTGAGCGGCCCGTTGGGCAGAAGGCGTGGAAATGCTTTGTCCAGGCTTCGCGCTGGAGCGCATAGGA
>DFZE01000044.1:0-15850 GCA_002382065.1 Desulfobacteraceae bacterium UBA4064 | reverse complement strand
ACTGAGCCTGCAAAACAATGACCAAGTATAGCATGCATTGACCTACAAACCGTTTGCAGGCAACGATCCAACTGAATTTTGTGATCATAGCTTTTTTCCATTCAGCGCAAGATCTTTGGCACCTGTCGCACCGCCGGGGCCGCTGCCCACCACAATGGCATCAAACTCTGTTCTTTGTCCCTTCATGAAAACGCCCTCCTTTCATTGCTTCATTAAATCCACCGACATTCCCAACCTCCCAATCACCCAACTTCCCAACTTCCTAACTTCCTGCATCACCAGCCCGCCGCCGCCCCCGGGCCCACCAAACCAGATACCCTCCCAGTATTACAATCAGCACACAAACCCCGATTATCCACCCGGTCCGCGTTTTCCGGAACCAGTTCTGGCCGGCCTCAATACGCACAACAGAAGATGCCAGTTGACAGTAATGGGCGGCTTCCGTCTCATATTCCACGAAACAGAAGATGGGATAGGTGGCGCCATAAAGCGCTGAAAAATTGGATATGTTCAGGGTGACAGCCGTTTCTTTCCGGGCTTCAATCCGGATATGATCCGGAATGTCGTGCGTTGACAACTCGCGCGGCACCACCAGAAGAAATGACAGATTTCTGGCGTCGTTTCCCAGATTTTTTACCTTCAGTTCAAGCGTTCCTTCCCGGTCCATGACCACCGGGCCGGTCTGAATCGCCAGGTCACTGACCGTATTCTGATCCACAAAAAATGTCATGCCGGAAACCGCCGAAAACGGATATTGATTGGCGTCATGAAAATCCACCCAGATCACCAGCGGATATTTTCCCTTTTTCAGGGCGTCCAGGGACTGGGCCAGCATGAATGAATGGGAAGCATCGGGAAGAATCCGGGGAATGATCTCACCCATGATCCGGTTTTCCCGAATCCACATCTGGGGCTGAACCGTCTCTGCGGCTTCATCTCCCTTGTTGGTCAGGGTGATATGGGCCTCGACCCGGCTGTTTGAAACGGTAACCGTGGTCTGAATGTTCATGGATATGTTGCCGGCCAAGGCACTGGCATGGCAAAAAAGAATCAGCAGAATGATCATGATCCGGTTTCCCGATATCAATCCGGTCTTCCTGTCCATCATTTTGATTCGATCTCCTTTTCAAATGTCATTGGGTGACGGTTCAGCACCTTTCCAAGATACTGGCCGGTATGGGATCGGTTAACCGCCGAAACCGCTTCCGGGGTTCCGCATGCGACCAGACAGCCACCGCCATCGCCGCCTTCCGGGCCCAGGTCGATGATGTAGTCGGCTGTCTTGATGACTTCCATATGGTGCTCGATGACCAGAACCGTATTTCCGGAATCAACCAGCCGGTTCAGTACTTTCAGAAGCTGACTGACATCGTCCATGTGAAGCCCGGTCGTGGGTTCATCCAGAATGTACAGGGTTCTGCCGGTATCCTTTCGGGCAAGTTCCTTTGCCAGTTTGATGCGCTGGGCTTCACCACCGGACAGGGTAATTGCCTGCTGACCCAGCCGGATATATCCCAGGCCGACTTCTGCAAGGGTATGCAGTTTGGCATGAATGGCCGGAATTTTGTCAAAAAAGGACAGGCCCTGGTTGACGGTCATGTCCAGAACATCCGCGATATGTTTGCCCCGATAGGTAATTTCCAGGGTTTCCCGATTATATCGAAGACCCCGGCACATGTCGCAGGGCACATAAATATCCGGAAGGAAATGCATTTCGATTTTAATGATACCATCTCCAGCACAGGCCTCACACCTGCCCCCCTTCACATTGAAACTGAAGCGGCTGGCACTGTATCCCCGCATTCTGGCGTCTTCGGTGCGGGAAAAAACATCCCGGATCAGACTGAAAACACTGGTATAGGTGGCCGGATTGGACCGGGGTGTTCTGCCGATGGGGGACTGATCGATGTTGATGACCTTGTCGATATGCTCCAAACCGCTGATGCTGCGACAGGGCGCCGCTGAAATGTGGGACCGGTACAGGCGCTGCATGACGGCGCTGTAAAGTGTGTCAACAACCAGCGTGGATTTTCCGGAGCCGGATACGCCGGTGACACAGATGAAACAGCCCAGCGGAAACTGGACCGAAATATCTTTCAGATTGTTCCCGGTGGCGCCCTCAATCCGGATCATGGCCGGGCCGAATGGTCTTCTGATCCGGGGTGTCTGGATACGCTTCTGCCCGGACATATATTGGGCGGTCAGGGAGTTGACCGCCTGGTGCAACCGGGATGGGGGCCCGGAAAACATGACTTCTCCACCGTTCTGCCCGGCCCCGGGTCCCATATCCACCACATGATCCGCTGCACGGATGGTTTCTTCATCATGCTCCACCACCACAACGGTATTTCCCATATCCCGCATGGTTAACAGCGTATCCAGAAGCAGGCGGTTATCCCGCTGATGCAGTCCGATGCTGGGTTCATCCAGAACATACAGAACGCCGGTCAGCCGGGAACCGATCTGGGTCGCCAGCCGGATTCGCTGGCCTTCTCCACCGGAAAGGGTGGCGGCGGAGCGGTCCAGGGTCAGATAGGACAGGCCCACATTTTCCAGAAATGACAGCCTTTCCAAAATTTCCTTTAAAATCCGGTCGGCCACCACCTTCTGTTTGCCCGCCATGTTTATGGAATTGAAGAACTGTTTGGCGCCTGCAATGGATAATGCCGAAATTTCAAATATGGTTTTTTCAGCCACTTGAACCGAACGGCCTGCCAAATTCAGACGGGCGCCATGGCACTCCGGACAGGGATGAAAGGTCATGAATCGCTTCAGCTCCTCCCGTGTGGCTGCGGATTCGGTTTCCCGGTACTGGCGTTCCATTTTCGGGATAATGCCTTCAAAGGGGCGCAAAAAGGTGATTCGCTCCCTGTTTTTTTCGATATGAATCGGAATTTTTTTGTCCCCGGTCCCATACAGCAAAACCTGTTTGAATTCATCAGGCAATTCCCGGTAAGGGGTATAGATATCGGCGCCATAACTTTGCGTCAGCGATTCCAGAAAATCCATGAACTGAACCGAATGACGGTTTGCCCAGATGACCACGGCCCCTTCTCTCAGGGACAACTCGGGGTTTGGAATCAGGAGCCCGGGATCAAATCCGGACGTGGATCCCAGACCGCTGCATGTGGGGCAGGCGCCGGAAGGCGAATTGAATGAAAAACTGGCCGGCGTGAACGGGGGATAGGAAATTCCGCAGGTTCGGCAGGCAGCCTGTTCACTGAAGCGGAGTGTCCCCTTTTCCATCACATCCACATTGGCAAATCCGCCGGACAGGGACAGCGCCATTTCCATGGAATCCGCCAGCCGGTTCCGAATGCCGTCCTTGATGATCAGTCGATCCACCACAACCTGAATGCTATGGGATTTCTTTTTGTCCATCGCATGGGGGGTGTCCATATCCACCAGGACGGTATCAATGACCGCTCTGGAAAATCCCTGTTTTTTCAAGCGGCGAATCAAACTGGCATGATCCCCTTTCTGATTGTCGACAACCGGAGACATAATCATGATTCGGGTTCCGGCGTCCACCTGCAACACCGTATCAATCATCTGATCCAGTGTCTGGCTGACAATGGGCCGATGACACTGATGACAAAAGGGTGATCCGGCACGGGCAAACAACAGTCGGAGGTAATCATGAATTTCCGTGACGGTTCCGACCGTGGATCTGGGATTATGCCCGCCGCTTTTCTGATCAATGGCAATTGCCGGAGAAAGCCCCTCGATCGAATCCACATCCGGCTTTTCCATGCGTTCCAGAAATTGTCTGGCATAGGTGGACATGGATTCGACATACCGTCTTTGCCCTTCGGCATAGATGGTGTCAAAGGCCAGAGATGATTTGCCGGAACCGGACAGACCGGTGATGACCACCAGCCGATTTTTCGGAATTTCAAGATCAATATTTTTCAGGTTGTGCTGCCTGGCGCCTCGAATGACGATAGTCTTTGATATCATGGGAAATCGGTTCTGATGATATAACTGATGGTTTGAATCATATCGAAAACAGGCAAAAACATTCAAAAACAGCCAAATTTGCGAAATTTGAATCGCTTTGACCCGTGTTGACAACTTGTTGATAACCGGTAATCAAACCGGATTCATTGGAAATCCATCCACCCCGGAAAGTCTGTGCAATGACAGCATTCTCCGTGGGCCGCAAAAATATTATTCATGGATAACAACAGGATAACAGATGATGATAACTTTTTGAAAACGTCGTTCAAAAACCGGGAGGCATCCGGTTTGACTCCCTGGCGGCTCTCATATAATAACACCCCATAATTGAAAACCGGTTTTACAACTGGTTATCCAACAATCCGTTAGCGGTCATAAACTGCGATTTTCAGTGATACCTTTTCCCGGCGGAACAAGGCGGGTGGGGGGAGTGGGGTATAAAATCGCAACAGATGACCGTTTATTGTATCCCAATTATCTGTGATACCTCAAACAGAAAGTCATGTCGCCATGGAAAGTGTCTGGACAAAGGTCAAATCAGCCATCAGGGAGTGTATGCCAGGCCACACCTATCGCATGTGGCTGGAACCGGTCGAGTTTATTCGCCGGGAGGATGATGTGATCGTATTATCCTGTCCCAACAGTTTCTCGAAGAAACGTGTGCAGGAGCATTTTGGCGAACTGATCCAGAAAGAGATGATGGAAAATCTGGGTCAATCCTGCCGACTGTCGTTTGAAACCATTCCAAAAGGAACATCCCCCAGGCAGGTGGTTACGGAAAAGGCCCCGCAACTCAGTCTGCCCCATATCGAACTGGTCAACTCGAGTGGCCGGATTCTGAGAAAAGAGTTTACATTCGATGATTTTGTGGTCGGCAGCAACAATGATTTTGCCTATTCCGCCTCACTGTCTTTGGCATCCCGAAAAAAGTCCCAGCAGGGCGCCCTGATGCTGATTTCCAAAACCGGCATGGGAAAAAGCCATCTGACCCAGGCGGTTGGCAACCTGATCCTGTCTGAAAATCCCCGGGAACGGGTGTATTATATTTCCGCAGAAGATTTTTCAACCGAAATGGTCCATGCCATGCGAAATGACCGGGTGGATGCCTTCAAGAAAAAATACCGCTCAAACTGCGATGTTCTGTTGCTGGATGATGTCCATTACCTGACGGGAAAAGACAGAACACAGATTGAACTGGCCATGACGCTTGACAACCTTTTTGAATCCGGTAAAAAAATTGTTTTTTCAAGCTGCTGTCTTCCGATTGAAATTCCCAAACTGAACGATACATTGCGCTCCAGGTTGTCCAGCAGCCTGATTTCCCAGATCGAAGCTCCCAATTTCAGAACCCGTGTTCGCATTCTTCACAAGAAGGCATTGAATCGGGGGATGGCAATTCCGGAAGATGTGACACGATATCTGGCCAGCGAACTGACAGAAGATATCCGTCAACTGGAAAGCGGATTAATGGGGATTACAGCCCGTGCATCATTGATGGGCGTCATGATTGATCTGGGGCTGGCGGAAAGCGTCATTAAAAACATTGTCCGTCAGCAGAAACAGATCACCATCGATGTGATCAAAAAACTGGTTTGCACGGAATTCAATGTATCCCCGGTTGAAATCATGTCGGCATCCCGGAAACAGCATATTGTCAGACCCCGTCAAATTGCCATGTATCTATCCAGAAAATATACCGATTCTCCGCTTCAAACCATTGGAAAGAGTTTTAACCGGTACCACGCCACAGCCATGCATTCGATTATTCAGGTGGAAAAAGGATTGAAAGAAAACCGGGCACTCCTGAAACAGATTGAAATCATCAGCCACAAGCTGGAAAATGGGAATTTCTGATTTTCATGCTGCCGGATCGCAGGTCACTGAACCGGCGCCGACCGAAAGTCAGGGAAATAGCGGAACACCCGCTTTTCCCGATTTCCGGTCTTCATAACTTCCCGGACTCACTGCAACGTAGCCCCAATCGACTCCGGAGACATCATTTCGTCAAAAATTTCTGACTGAATGTGATAGTTGCATTCAATGGCGCATCGGATACTGAATGCGCAAAGTTTTCTGCACACCTCATCTTCGATACGGAAATCTCCCATACAACCGATATGATCTTCAAGAGATGCAGACCTCTTTTTTGTTTTCATTCTATTCCTTTTATGTTCAATAGTTCAAGCATGGCATCATGAATCCGGCCATTGGTTGCCAAAAGCTCCGGGCTGTCAATCATGAATGGATGGTTTGAAAAATTGGTTATGGTTGCGCCTGCTTCGCGGGCAATAATGGAACCCGCCGCAACATCCCACGGTTTCAAATTCTGCTCCCAGAAACCATCAAACCGGCCGCATGCCACATAGCACAGATCCAGTGCGGCAGAGCCCAGCCGCCTGACCCCCTGGGCCGCCATGAGACACCGGGTCATCCGCATCATGACCGGGTTGAGTATTTCCTTGAAATTATATGGAAAACCTGTAACCAGAAGGCTTTCGAGGACCTGGGTTGTCCGGGATGTATGAATCGGATTGCCATTCAGTTCCGCGCCCTTTCCGGCCATTGCCGTAAACAGCTCCCCACTGACCGGATTCAGGACCACGCCCACGGCCATTTCGCCATTTTCCTCAAATCCGATGGACACCGAAAACAGCCCGAGCTGATGGGCAAAATTGGTGGTGCCATCCAGCGGATCAACAATCCAGCGGCAATGGCATGTCGATCCGCATGCGCCGCTTTCTTCCGCGACAATGGCATGGTCGGGAAATGCCTGATGAATGGTTTTGATGATGACAGCCTCGGCCTCAACATCGGCTTCCGAGACCAGATCGATATCTGCTTTTTTTTTAAGATGTTGAATGTTACCCAGATAATGGCGCAACACAGCGCCGGCTTGATACGCCGCACCGATGGCGACATTGCGAATTCGAAAAAGATCGGGCATCGTCATGTCAAATTTCAGCAAATGATTGATTGTGATTGAAANNGTGAACGTTTTTTATATAACCTTTACGCCAGAAGTCAACCTTTATATGGCTTTTTAGATAATGTGAGCGGTTTAAAAACGAAAACTGCCCGTAAGGATATGACATTGCCGTTGTTTCATCAGTCCTTCAAACACTGCTTTCCGTTCAGGCTCGGAACCACATCGTTTATATTTCCGGATGATTATATCCCCAATGTACAGCGCTTGGCGCCATTGCTGGATGAAATCGAAATTCTGGTTTTTGAAAGCGATTACAAAAATCTGCCTTCCGCAAACGTCATCCGGCAGCTTTCTGATATCAGCCGGAATTTCGATCTGGGCTATAATGTTCATCTTCCTGTCGATGTCAGTATCGCAGACCCATCCCCCATCAAACGGGAGCAGGCCTGCCAGTGTCTGTTTCAGGTATTTGAAAAGATGGCACGGATTGAACCATCCACGTGGACACTTCATATCGACTATTCCGAAAACCGGTACCATTCGGTGCAGCAGTGGCAGGATGCCGCCCATGATGGCCTGAGGCGGCTTGTTTCCCTGGATGTGGACATGCAATCCCTTTCAGTGGAAAATCTGTTTTATCCCGTCGATTATCTGCTCCCGCTGGCAGCCGTTTATGATTTCAATCTCTGTCTGGATATTGGCCATGCCCTGCTGTCCGGAATGTCCCCGTTTGATTTTTTTGATACATTCCGGGATCGCATTTCCATCATCCATCTGCATGGCGTCCGTGATGGGAAAGACCATCTCCCGCTGGATCAGTTCCCGCTGGATGCGGGCGGACAGATCATTCGCCTGCTGCAACAGGTCACCCGGGTGGTATCGATCGAGGTCTTTTCTTTTGATGCGCTCAACCGGTCTCTGGAGTGGCTGCATCATCACTGGTTTTCGGAACAGAAGAAGGATGAATACGGCTTGCAGCGGTCCGGCCAAGCAGTCAGGTAGGCCAAACTACCGGCCAACCTGACCTACCGGCTACCAGCAATTTCAGCGGGACGCGGGTAGGTCAGGGCGCCGCGGCTTTTTGCGGCTCCCTGACACCATGCTTCTGTTTTTCTATTTTCACGGTAAATCATCATCTATCATTCCGGATGGTTCACCCGAATTTATGAAAATGACATGTACCGCGTTCAACCCAAAACTTTTTTTGCATTTTCACGCTAAGAGGTAATCCGATGCATCCCATAAAACTCATGGTAAATGGCATGCCCGGCAACATGGCCGTCAAGGTGGCGAACCATGTTCTGGCAGATTCCCGATTCAGTCTGGTCCCCTTTTCCTTGACCGGGCCGGAAATCCTTCAGACGTCCTGCCAGGTCGGCACGCTTTCCGTGACCCTGCTGCGGCCGGAAAACCGGGATGAGATTCTGGATACCATTAAAAAAGAACCTGTCATGCCCATCATGATCGATTACACCCATCCATCGGCAGTCAATGGTAACGCAAAAACCTATTGCGATCATGGCTTTTATTTTGTGATGGGTACCACCGGCGGAGACCGGAAAGCTCTGGAGGATACCGTCCGGGCATCCGGCATTTCTGCGGTGATTGCGCCCAACATGGTCAAACAGATTGTGGGGTTTCAGGCCATGATGGCCTATGCCGCCGACCACTTTCCGGATTTGTTCAAGGGATACCGGCTCACCATTCAGGAAAGCCATCAGAAAGGCAAGGCCGACACCAGCGGGACCGCCAAAGCCATGATTGGATATTTCAACCGAATGGGTATTCCGTTTACTGAAAATGACATCCGGATGATCCGGGACCCGGAAATTCAGAAGAATGAGCTCAACATTCCGGAGGCGTATCTGGGCGGCCACGCCTGGCATACCTATACCCTGACATCGGAAGATCAGACCGCCCGGTTTGAATTTAGTCACAATATCAACGGCAGGGATGTCTATGTTGCCGGCACCCTCGATGCGGCGGTGTTTCTGGCAAAAAAAGCCGCAGACCGATCCCGGGCAGAGGTATTCAATATGATCGATGTTTTGTCCGGAAAACGATAGCAAAAGTATTTTTACGATAAACACAATGAATATGGAATTGACAATCGTGCGAACATGTTCACATGCGACATTGCCGTAATATCCGCATGTGAGTTTTTCAGAATTTCAACATGAATCGATGTATTTTAATGATCAGGGAGTAATGAATGAAAAAGCGACTGAGGAAAAAACTGTTGTTGGGAGAATTCAAGGAAACCGGCTTTGAAATTACCTGGAAATTCAATCCGGGAACTGAAGAGACCGAGTGTAATCAGTTTCTGGATGCCATGGTACCGGCGCTCCAGGGCAAAAATCTGGTTTTCTGGGGAGGATGCTGTCTCGATGATGCATCTGATGGCATCATTGTAAGGGCCTCGCGGTATTCCTGTACGGATTCATCCGACAAGGACTATATTTCGGACTGGTTCCGGTCCAGAAAAGAGATCCTGGAATTTACCATTGGAGAAGACGTGAACCTGTAACGGATTTCCCACCCTGAGCCTCTCCGTGCCGGAAAGGATCAGGGTGGGAGTCAATAAAGCGGTTTGTTCAGCCAGATAATCAATCTGCCCGAAATCAAGCTTGCCTTTCCATCGATATTTTTCAGAACTCATGGGTTTCTCTTTTCCGATAGTCCCGCCTGAACATAACTGTTAACGCTTCCCCCGGCGGGAGGCAGCCTTCCGTAACGAACCATCCGGCAAATGGATCATCAAGTCCCAAATATTTTGCCTGAGGTCCGGATCGGATTACCACCAGTCCATCTGCGGTTATACCAACCATTCTGTCTAATTCTGCCATGTTGCCACCCATAGTCAACCGTTTTGAAATATCGCTTTCCAGATGATGATATATAATTTAAGACCCGATTTCAAAACGATTCGGATTGGCTCTTAAAAATTTTCATACGGGAGGCGTGTGGATATGAGAACGGGCGAGCGTATCATAACCCAATACAGTATCTGTTTTACATCCCTGTTCACTCAATACAGTATCATAATTGCTACTATGTTACCCATTCGACACATCTTTAACTACACCATATCCTATTTAAACCCGGTTAGTTAAGTTTATTTCAACCTTCTCGTGAATTCCGGCACCATATTTGATGTATAAAACAGATAGCATTATTGATAATCTTTTTGAAAATCATGTCTCTCGGGAGAGGAATCAATAATCTATAGACATTCATGTGGGTGAGCCACCCATCATGATCATTTACTCTAAAGGAGTCCTGCAATGAAAGTCGCAATAAGTTCTACGGGAAAAGACCTGAACGCGCAGATCGATCCACGCTTTGGCCGATGCGCATTTTTTGTCATCGTGGACACAAACGATATGAGTTTTGTTTCATATGATAACGAAAACGTCAACCTTGGCGGCGGAGCCGGTATCCAGGCGGCCGGCTTTGTGGTGTCAAAGGGCGCAGAAGCGGTTCTGACAGGCAACTGTGGTCCAAATGCAATCAAAACGTTTTCTGCTGCCGGGGTAACCGTCCACACCGGGCAAACCGGAACAGTCGAAGAGGCTGTCAACCGGTTTAAAGCAGGTGCATTGACGCCATCAACACAGGCAACGGTTCCGGAAAAAGCGGGTGTCTCCGCCAATGTTGGTTCACCTGCTGTCCCTGCAGCCGGGATTGGCCGCTGTCGTGGCGGAGCCGGTCGCGGTTTGGGTATGGGCATGAAAAAGGGTATGGGCGGCGGCCGTGGCATGGGCATGGGGTCAGGCGCCGGTTTCTCAAATTCGGGCAGTGCTGTCACTCCGGCTGGTCCCCGTGAAGAAACAGTGGCATCCCTGAAAAAACAGGCAGATCAGTTACAGCAACAGATGAAAGAAATTCAGGACAGAATCGACAGCATCAAATAGCGCCGGCATCCCGGTCCTGAAAACAAAAATCTGTTTTGTCACTGTCTTAAAATCTGAACAAATACAGGAAAAGGAAATTATTTAATGCATGTTACCCGTTTGTATGAAAGTAAAAAACCCGTTATTTCAATGGAATTCTTTCCGCCCCGAAACGACGCGGCAGCCCGTGTGTTCAGCAGCACCGTTGATGATCTGGCCAAACTCAAGCCGGATTACATGTCCATCACCTTTGGTGCGGGGGGCTCCACACGTGATGGATCGTATCAAACCGTCAAGAAGGTGATGATTGAAAATAAACAGCCCACTGTGGCCTATATCGCCGGATATGGCCTTGGCCCGGAGGAAATTACCGATGTGCTGGACAAGTACCAGTCGCTGGGGGTTGACACCATTTTTGTTATTCGCGGTGATAAACCCAAAGACGGGACATTCACGCCCCATCCCCGGAGTTTTGCCTATGCTTCAGAAATGATCGCATTTATCAAAAAGCGCTATGATTTTACCCTGGGTTGCGCAGGTTATCCCGAGGGACATGTGGAAGCGAAAAGTCTTGAAAGTGATATTCAAAACCTGAAATGCAAGATCGACAACGGTGCGGAATATGTTGTGGCACAATATTTTTACGACAATGCCTTTTTCTTTGATTATGTACAAAAATGCAGAAATGCGGGTATTACCGTGCCCATCATTCCCGGCATCATGCCTGTCTATTCCGTGAAGATGACCCGAATGCTTTCACAGGTCTGCGGATCCACAATCACCGCCGATCTGCAAAACAGGATCGATTCCCTGGATGCAGATGATCCGGATGCTGTTTTACAGATGGGAATTGATTTTGCAACCGCGCAATGTCAGGCGCTGCTGAAAGAAGGTGTTCCCGGCCTGCACTTCTACACCATGGACCGAAGCCATTCCACGACACAGATACTCAAAAATCTCAACCTGTGTGGATAGTGGATAACCAACAAAATCTTTATCTGGAAAACGATAATAACCAAATATAAATACAGGAGGATACGACAATGCCAAGAGGAGATGGAACTGGACCGATGGGAATGGGCCCGATGACCGGACGTGCAGCCGGATTCTGCACCGGTGCTGGCGCGCCAATAGCCAGAAATCCCGGTTTTGGATACGGTTTTGGAAGAGGCATGGGGTATGGTGGCGGTGGATACGGATTCCGCAACATCTTCCATGCCACCGGCATTCCGGGCAGGATGCGTTTTGGCGGATATCCCGGGCCTTACGGTTATCCGGCTCCGACCCAGCCGGATATGGCCATGGAAAAACAGATGGTGAAGCAACAGGCTGACGGGTTACAGATGGAGCTGGATTTGATCCGGAAACGTTTGGACGACATGGAAGGCAAAAACGGCCCGGAATGAATTCGAAAAAAAACCTGTTTCACCACAAAACCTGCGAAACTCATGAAAAATGAACTACCGGAATTCGGACTCTTCAGTCCGGTAGCATTCTGTCATTTTCAACACCCGGGGTGCAAATCCTTACCCCGGGTCAACCTTTAATGCCCCTTCGCGGCGAAACCGGGACGAATTCATGGCCTTCAGGGAGTATATCAATGGCAAAAATTGGAATTATTATCTGTGACCGGTATCGGGGTTGCGGCGGCGGGAAATGTTTTCGGGCACTGCGTGAACGCCAGGGTGCTTTTTCCCGGTACGCTGCCGATGAACCCGTCGAAATTGTGGGATACTCCGGTTGCGGCGGTTGTCCGGGGGGAAACGTGGAGTATGTTCCGGAAGAATTTTTAAAAAACGGGTGCGATATTGTGCATCTGGCCACCGGCCTGGTGGTCGGATATCCGCCCTGCCCACATATCCGCCAATTCAAGGAATTTATCCAGATGCGGTACGAATTGCCGGTTGTTGTCGGGACACATCCCATCCCGTTGAAATATCTGGAAACCCATAATCTTTTGACATTCTGGGATCAGTCTGACATGCGGGAGCTTGCGGCGCCGCTGATGATGGAATCGCGTGATATCATGATATCGTATAACTGATGGTGGAAAGAAAGGGGCAAAGGTACAGAGAAACCGAGGTAAATCATGATCGAAAACAGCAAGACGTACTCATATGGACCCGTTCCATCCCGGCGTCTCGGAAAGAGCCTGGGAATAAACAACATTCCGGCCAAGGTCTGCACGTATTCCTGCGTTTACTGCCAGGTGGGAAAAACCACACGAAAGCAGCATGATCGCCGGTTTTTCTATGATCCGGACAACATTTTCCAGGATGTTCAAACCAGACTGACAAAAACATTCCGGGCCTTTGAAACGGTTGATTACCTGACATTTGTTCCGGACGGTGAGCCGACCCTGGATATCAATCTGGGAAAAGAAATCCGGCTCATGAAAACATTGGGTGTCCCTGTCGGCGTTATCACGAACAGTTCGCTGATATGGCGGGATGATGTCCGGGAAGAACTTGGCCAGGCCGATTGGGTCTCGCTGAAAATCGATTCACTTGAGGAAAATATCTGGAAAAAGATCAACCGACCCCATAACCATCTCCATTTCTCACAGATTCTGAATGGGATACAGGCATTTGCCAAATCATTTTCCGGCAGGCTGGCAACGGAAACCATGCTTGTCAATGGATGTAACGATAATGATGACGGCATGCGTGAGACGGCTGATTTTATCCGGAATCTGAAACCATATCGCGCATATCTGACGACTCCCACACGCCCTCCGACAGAAGATTGGGTACGGGGCGTGGATGAGGATGTGCTGAACCGGATGTTTCATATCTTTTCGGCCAAGGTTAAACAGGTGGAATACCTGATCGGTTATGAGGGAAATGCCTTTGCGTTTACCGGTGACATTGAAAGCGATCTTCTGAGCATAACCGCTGTTCACCCCATGCGAAAAGAAGCGGTCGATGCGCTTCTGTCCCGGGCCGGATCATCGTGGCAGGTTGTTGACCAACTGGTTGACCGGGAATATCTGGCAAAAACGTGTTACGATGGGCATGACTTCTATCTGAGAAAATTCATTCCAAAAAACACAGGCCCTGATTTGCTGTCGTTGTTCAAGCCGACCCACGATGGTTTGAATCCGGAATGATCCTGAATTTTTATGGACTGTCTGGCACGGAGCGGGTCCATCGGGTTCTTGATAACTTGCGTTGAATTTGTACAACAAGCTGAACGGATACGCCGATTCAGGAGGGTGTAATGGCTATAAAAGACATTTCCAGTCCCCATGATTCTGGTCCGTCAAAACTGCGCTGCGATACCTGTAAAGATAAAACCTGCTCTGCCGCAGCGCGCCGGGAAAACGAAAGCGACGCGGATTTCCAAAGCCGGCGAAAACTTCAGTCCCGGCTCTGCCGCATTCGGCACAAAATCATCGTGCTGTCCGGCAAGGGTGGCGTCGGAAAAAGCACGGTCGCCGTGAACCTGGCCACAGCGTTGATGATGACAGGAAAACGCGTGGGACTTCTGGATGTGGATATCCATGGCCCCAGTATTCCCACCATGCTGGGTTTGGAACATGAGATAATCCGGAACAGCAGTGACGGATTGCTTCCCATTCAACGGGGCGACATGAAGGTCATGTCCATGGGCTTTCTGCTGCGGAGTCAGGATGATGCCGTGATCTGGCGGGGACCGATGAAAATGGGGGTCATCAAGCAGTTTCTGGGCGATGTGGTCTGGGGTGATATGGACTATCTGATCATCGACTCACCACCCGGCACCGGTGATGAGCCACTTTCCGTGTGTAAACTGATCGGCTCGCTCGACGGCGCGGTGATTGTGACAACGCCCCAGAAAGTGTCGGCGGTGGATGTCCGGAAATCCATTACCTTCTGCCGCAAGCTGAAGGTTCCCGTGCTGGGCGTGGTGGAAAACATGAGCGGGTTTGTCTGCCCGAACTGTGGCGAGATCACACAGATTCTGGGTTCTGGCGGCGGAAAACAGATCGCAACCGACATGGGCATCCCGTTTCTTGGCGCCGTACCCATGGACCCCAAAATCACCGAAGCCTGTGACACCGGATACGCGTTTATCAAACAGTATGCCGAAACACCGACAGCGAAGATCATGAGCAGTATTATCCAAACACTTGTCGGGATGGAAACAGTTGGCACACCGGTCATGCAAAAAGCAACAAACTGATGGCCATCACCATCATGCCCAAAATCAAACCGGTTATTGCAAGATGATGTTCACCATATTCTTCCGCTGTCGGCAGCAATTCATCAAGTGATATATAGACCATGATTCCGGCTACCGACGCAAAAACGACACCAAACATGGTATCATTAAATATGGATCTTAACAAAAAATAACCGATCAAGGCTCCGACCGGTTCGGCCAAGCCGGACAAGAACGACAGAACAAATGCCTTTTTTCTGCTTTTTGTTGCAAAATAAATCGGGGCCGATACCGCCAGACCTTCCGGTATATTATGAATTGCAACAGCAACCGCAATACTGATACCCAGGGCAGGATTTGTCAGCCCGCTCATAAAAGTGGCCAATCCTTCAGGAAAATTGTGAATCCCGATTGCCAGGGCTGAAAACATTCCCATTCTCATTAATCTGTTTTTTTCATCCGGTGAAGATTCTGCAATTTTTTGGGATACATTCAGTTCATGCGGGTTTTCATATGAGGGAATCAACTTGTCAATCAGGGCGATCACAAAAATTCCGCAAAAAAATGCAATGACGGTTATGATGTACCCATTTTTATATCCAAAACTGATGGCCAACGAATCTCTGGCTTTCACAAAGATTTCCACAAGCGATACATAAATCATGACGCCGGCTGAAAAGCCCAGTGATGCGGCTAAAAATTTCGGATTGAAATTTTTTGAGAGAAAACCGATCAGACTACCGATTCCGGTGCATAATCCTGCAAAAAGTGTCAGGCCAAATGCAAACAACACATCACTGTTCATAAATACATCCCGTCTTCAGATTATTCCCGAAAGTTCAAGACCAGTTCTATAGCTTGTCGAGTAGACCGGCTAAATTTTTGAAATAGAAGAAATACGACAGATGAACTTCACAGACGCCTTGCC